>CALXYN010000037.1 GCA_944392975.1 uncultured Spirochaetaceae bacterium
AATGGGCGATGGCAGGATCGAACTGCCGACTTCCACGATGTCAACGTGACACTCTCCCGCTGAGTTAACCGCCCGAACAGCGCTATAATACACTATCCAATAACTCATGTAAAGATCTTTATTGTAATTCAGGCAAAACTTCCTTCTATAAATGCCCAGACCACTGCTACCACAACAGAAGGGAACATATTAGAAACTCTTATATGTTTATCCCAAACCATATTTATTCCAATGGCCGCAATGAGTATGGAACCAACAAAAGTCAGTGCAGAAATAGCCTCAGGAGTCATCAAAGGCTTAATAACACCTGCTAGAATCGTAATCGTTCCCTGAATAATGACAACAGGGATAAAAGAGAATAAGCACCCTTTTCCTTTTGTAAGCGTCAACAGCAAGACAAAAATAAGATCAAGCATTGCCTTTGCATAAAGAACAGAATGATCGCCGTACAACGCCTCATTAATAGGACCAAGAACAGCCATCGCTCCAATTGATACCACAAGGGAAGCAGAAACAAAACCATTTACAAATCCAGCATCTCCATGACTTCCTGATTTTGCTTTCAGCCATTCACCAAAATTCGTAAGATGCTTTTCTATATTTATGCCCTCTCCTATTATTGATCCGATAATGAGGGAGGATATCATCATTATGCTTCCACCCGTTGCCAGCTTTCCATCTGATAAAACAAGCATCTGGGATAACACACCGCCAGTTCCTATAAAGAACGTCGCCAATCCACATGCTGATAAAAGTGTCTCCTGAAAACGTGAGGAAAATATTCTTCCAAAGGAAAGCCCAATAAGTCCACCAATAATGATGAGAATCCCATTTACAATGGTTCCAAGTCCAGGCATCTCACCCTCTCATATTTTTTTCTATATGCTCCTCAAGACAACGGAGGAAAGCTGCCACATCCTCATTTGTGATGCCATGTTTGATTATCGAAGGCCTTCTCAAGAGAGCTGTGAAACCTCCTATAACAAATTGAAGAAGGACAAGATTCATCTTCTTAGCCAAGTCGATTCCCATGATTTCTGAAAAGATGATGGCCATTCTGTCCTCAAAAATACAGAAGAATTCCTTTTCAAGTCCAGCTTTCTGCATACAAGAAACAAGATTTGTCTCTCCAAGATATTTATAAAGACGCTGCCAGAAATCATAGCAATTGCTGATTATGCCACTTCTGAATCCCTCGACAATGCTATCAAGAACATATGAACAATGTTTTAACAATATATCTTCACGGGAAGAAAAATGGCGATAATAAGAAACACGAGAAACAGAAGCCTTTTCCGTGATTTCTGTTATGGAAATTCTGTCAAACGGTTTGACATTCAAAAGTTCTAAAAGCGCCAAAGCAATTCGTTCCTCTGCAACTGACTCTTCTGGCATATTCCCTCCCGTCAATCTATCGTATCACTTCAATTAGGCATCAAACAACAGCCGAGATGTCTAGTTTCAGACTATTTCCAATCTTCATAATCTCTTCATCTCCTCTCTGCCAAAGATCTGACATATGGATTTACAATATAATTAAGGAGTAGAAACATGAGAAAAAGAACATTGACAATCATTGCCACAGCACTGCTTCTGACAATTCCTTTGAGTGCTTCGGACCTGCCTGCATACATTCCATCGATTTCTGTCTCAGGAACAGCTGAAATAAGCATGCAGCCAGACACAGCTTCTTTTTCAGTAACATCTTCTTTTACAGAGCCAACAACAGAAGAAGCCAGGACAAAAACAACTGAAATGATAAATGAAACCGTCTCAATACTCACAACTGAATTTGGTGTCAGCACAGAGGATATCGAGACATCATATATCTCGGCTTATCCGGAATACCAATGGAAAGATGATGAGAGAATACTCATAGGACAACGTGTCTCACAATCAATCGAAGTCAAATTGCACGATATTGACGCTATCGGGGATGTATACACGCGTTTAATGAGTATTGATGGAATTTCATTATCAGATGTTACACTCGATAAAGAAGACAAGGGCGAAGAATACAGAGAGGCAAGAATGGAAGCTGTGCATGATGCATATGAAAAAGCCTCCGCTTTTGCAGAAGCTGCGGGTGTAAAAGTCGGATCGGTTATCTCAATATCTGACAATTCATCATATGCTTCCCCGATCTACAGATCTGCAAACATGATGCTTGCTGCAGCTGACAGCACAGCAAAAGTAAGTGCCCCTACCGAATTCTACAGTCAGGAAATAACAGTTTCGGCAACTGTTTCGGTTGTTTACGGAATCGACCAGTGAAATATACATTGATGGCTTATCTATTCTCTTCGATATAAAGAAATTAATAATATAGTAAGCCATCAATACAATTTACTTTCTTCATTGTTGTGCTATCATCTGAATATGATCAGAAGAGCTCGCTTCAGAGGATCTTGGTATCCATATGAAAAAAACGAGATTGAGAAGATAACTGGCAAAAGTGACAGCTTTGGTCAAATGAGGATGGCAGTTCTTCCCCATGCCGGATTGATATTCAGCGGATGTCTTATCCGGCAATTCTTCTCATCCATCCGCAAAGATATAGAAAAAGTAATCATCATTTCACCTTCCCACTATTACAGAGTTCCTGCAAACAGGATAATCGTCTCGGATTTCAATGAGGCAGAAACCCCTTTTGGCGCGGTAAAGGTCGAGAAGCCAGCTATCCAGAATAGTATAACCAACAATGACATTATTGCTGCAGAGCATGGACTTGAAATGTTTTTGCCGTTCATCGGGTCAAGAGCTCTCTCCGTATCATTCTGTGTAATAAACAGCTTGAGCAAAGCAGAAGATGCTAAAAAGCTTGCAGATTTGTTTAAGCCGCTAATCAATCAGACTACTGCGTTGATTGCCTCTTCTGACTTCACCCATTACGGAAAACGATTCGGTTATGAACCATATAAAACAGATGCTCTTGCAAAAACAATTGAAAGCGACAGAAACTGCGCCATGCTTCTTGCTTCAGGAAAAGGATCTGAAGCATATGAAAGATACATTCATTCAACGATATGCGGAATTGCGGCAGCTTCAATCGTCTCGGAGACAGCTTATAGCCTACGTCTTTCAGGAAGTCTGGGGGACAGTTCCACTTCCTATGATTTAACTGGCGATGATGAGGATTTTGTCTCGTATCAGAGTGTTCTTTGGAGGTAAGATGTTTTCGAAAGAAGAAAGGCAGAAGATATTGCAGATTGCAAGAAAATCTCTTGAAAGCGCTTTTTCGGGGAAAGGCATAGATATCCCAAGCTCAGACTTGAAACAAGGAGCATTCGTTACTTTGAGAAAGAGTAATGCATTAAGAGGATGCATAGGATATCTTACAGGAATAAAACCATTATACGAAGAAATTGCCACCCTTGTTCGGGAAGCAGCATTCAATGACTACAGATTCCCGCCACTGAAAAAGGAGGAACTTCCACTAATCACAATTGAAATATCCATCCTGAGCACGCCTGCAAGAATAGAGAAAATAAAGGAATTCATATTAGAAAGAGATGGTATCATCCTCTCCGTAGGACACAAAAGGGCCGTTTTTCTTCCTCAAGTTGCCGAAGAGACAGGATGGAACAAGGAGCAGCTTCTATCGGCGCTTTCTGAAAAGGCAGGATTACCTAGCAATGCATGGAAAAGCCCAGAAGCTCAGTTCATGACATTTCAAGCGGAGGTTTTCAGTGAAGGCTCTTTGTGATTTCTGCTTCAGACACTGCTTAATTGAGGAAGATGGATATGGCTGGTGCAGGATGAGGAAAAATAATGAAGGTGAAATCGAGAGTGTTGATTACGCCAGCATCCCTGCAATTGCCATCGATCCCATTGAGAAAAAACCTTTATACCATTTCCTCCCGGGAACAAAGACACTGTCGTTCGGTGCCGCAGGATGCAATCTTTCATGCGACTTCTGCCAGAACTGGAGGCTCAGTCAGCAACACGAACGCGGAGTGCATATCAATGGAGACAACGCTGTCGGATTTGCTCTGTCAAACTCCATTCCTTCAATAAGCTTCACCTACTCCGAACCTCTTGTCTGGCAGGATTTCATGATTTCTGTGGCGAGGAAGGCAAAAGCTTGCGGGCTGAGAACGATAATGGTATCAAACGGAAGTTTCAGCAGCGAAGCTCTTAATCGCATTTTGCCAGAAATCGATGCATTTAATATCGACTTGAAAGGAGATAATGAATTCTATCGCGCAATCTGTCATGGGATGATAGATCCAGTGCTTTGTGCAATAGAGGAAATTGTAAAAAGCGGAAAGCACCTAGAAGTCACGACCATGGTCATAGAGTCTATGCATTCTGGAGAAATGATCAGAAATATTGGAAGAATGCTTGCAGAACGAGAAGTCTCCGCCTGGCATCTGACACGCTTTTTTCCACAATATAAAATGAATAATTTAAAGCCTACTTCGGAATTATATATTTCCAAAATAATCAAGATCGCAAAGGAATCAGGAATCCCCTATATTTATCCAGGGAACAGCATTTTAAATGCTGATACTTGCTGTCCAGGATGCAAGAAGAAACTACGACATCCAGGACAGACTATTTCCGAAGGTATATGCCCATACTGCGGTGAAAAGATTTATGGTGTCTGGAATTAATATCCAACAGCCTTTCGCTCATTAAGACTATCTGCAAAGGATTTAAGCTCGACAGGTAAAAGAGAATCAGAATCTTCTATACGGAAATCATCGGGCATACAGAACCACGAGGCATCTGTATACATCCCATTGCATTTCGGAGTTTTCATTGATGAAAGGTGCTGTGAAAACAGAGCTATGGAAACATTTTCCAGGTTAACGTTCCAGAACATATTCATTTCACGCTTATTAGTCATCAGGCCAAGTTCATCATGACCAGCTCTTGCTGCAGCTGAAAGCATATCATCTTCAGCGTCTGGACAGACTGTAGGGATTGTATATGTATATATCCGGCCAGTTGGAGAATCCATTCTCCGGCGTGCAAGAAGGATCCACAGATTGTCATCTCTATCAGATGTCCAGAATAATGTACCAGCTGCTTTAAACTCAAACCAGGAAAGATTCTTTGTATCCATATTGCTTCCTCCTAGTTAAAGTTTAATTCTAGATTCCAGCAAAGTCGGTAGAGACAATATGGATTAAAAATGAAGATGGGGTGAGCAGCACTCACCCCAACAGGAATCATTACCAAGCAACGGAAACAGAAGGAACAATCCAGAGACCTGCTCCACTGTCACTTGTCTTGTAATATGAATCGTCGTAGTTATATGAAGTACCTGCGCCGTATTCAACACCGAGCTTGAAGGAAATATCAGAGATTGTGTATCCGATATCACCACCAACAAACCAGGAATCATTGAATTCAGCAGCATTGTATGCACCGAAATATGCGTCAAGAAGCATGTTTTCCACAGCTGTTACATCAACACCAGCATACACAAAATGCTCAGTTGTATCATCACCATAATTCTTGAGACCATACTGAAGTTCGAATCCAACTGGGTCAAATGCACCATAGACAGCTGCTGCGAAGATATTATTCTCACCGCCGAAATCATATTTTTCGGAAAGACCAATTCCGAGACCGAAATCAAGACCAACAAGCTCAGCAATGTTGATATCAGCAGATGCACCGATAATACCATCTGCATTTGTATTGTTCCTGTCAATTCCGGAATCAGAAGTATCTCCGTTAAGAACATAGCCAGCACTTACAGAAAGACCGGAAAGAGGATTTACGATTGCAGAAACCATCAGGTCACCATCGTTTGCAGAAAGACTGTTGAAATCATTACTTACAGCTACTGTCTTAGGAGATCCTGCAACCATAATAGAAGCAAAATCGCCATAGCCAAGTGTGAGGGAAGTCCAGAGTCCGACATTTTCTGTTCTGATTCTGTCAAGGCTCTTCTGCATGCTATATGCTCTGAATGCTGTCAGACGGTCATTTGCAAGGAGGCTCAGATCAAGAAACCAGTTTGTATCATTACCAAAAGCAGCAGCAATAAGCTTTGCAAGATCAACAGATACATCGCCAGATACGGCACCACTTTCATCTGTTACAAGGAATCCCTCGATTCCTACGGACCAGATACCTCCATCATCAGCAATGGAAAGATTGAGGCTGGTTGTATTTGTATCCTCACCATCCTGGCCCATGATATGATTTGTCCACTCATCATTATACTGGAACGCATATCCTGCAACCAATTCGCCTGAGAAATCTACAGCTGCTGATGCTGTGAAAAGTACAGCAGACAGTACCAAAAGCGAAACAATAAACTCCTTCATCATTTCTTCTCCCTTAGTTTGTTAGGTTACTTTTGATTATCCGGAGAAAGTGTGAAGCCTATAGGCTAAGAAACCGCAGGAATAATGGAGAGTTTATGAGCTTATCTGTTATTTGTGTTGATTATGAAGAAATGCTTTCCTGACAACATGCATTATGCTATCGTTGTCGCATGAAATTTTTAATTGTATCAGATATCCATGGAGCGAGAATTCCAGCAGAGAAAATCTCTGAAATCTATAAAAACAACGCATTTGACAAATTACTTCTGTTAGGCGACCTCCTTTATCATGGACCAAGGAATAACCTTCCAGAGTCTTATGAACCTAAAGCCGTAATAGAGATCCTTTCAGGTCTGAAAGATGAAATAATCGCTGTCAGAGGGAATTGTGAAGCTGAAGTGGATCAGATGGTGCTCCCTTTTTCCGTACTTTCTGAAAGTGCGCTTGTATTTGCAGATGGAATGAGGATTTTTCTTACGCACGGACATATACACACGCCGGAAAAACATCCAGGAGGAATCGATGCATTCTTCTCAGGACACACACATATTCCAGTGCTGAAGGCAGAAAATGGAACACTCTATCTGAATCCAGGATCAGTCTCTATACCAAAAGGCGGATTTCCACCAAGCTACGCAATCTATGAAGATGGAAACATCAGGGTATTGTCACTTACTGACGGCTCTGAGCTTTTTTCTTATCATCAGGGAATACAAGCTTAACAAATACACTGCCTGCCTCTTCCCATATTTTCACAGCCCCTGAATGAAGCTCCATAATCTGGTAGACAATAGGCAAACCAAGACCGGAGCCGCCTTCAGTGCGAGATGCATCTCCGCGAGCCCACGGTTCAAAGAACTGTGGCAGCGGATTTGGCAGGTGCCCGCTGTTCTGAATTACAATCTCCGTATTTCCACCATCTTCAGAAATAATTACGGCAGGCACTGTTTCTTCCGTGCTGTATGATGTGGCATTGAAAAGCAATTCCTTGAGAGCCCTTTCCAGCAGAACAGGATCTGCAAGGACAAAGGCATCATTATCCGGAAGAGTACAAATAAGCCCAGTCTCTTCAAGAACACCACTGATTGCCTCTTTCACGGAAAGCTCCTTCCTTTCTGCTTTTGCATCCGGTGAAAGAAGGAATGAGTAATAGGAAACGGATTGAATACGCTGCATAAGGGTATCATTTTCCTTCTTCATATCCTCAATGAGCTTCTTATCCAGAGGGAATACACCATCAAGAGCTCCGCTTATCAGAATATTAAGGCTTGTCACAGGAGTATTCAGGTCATGAGAAATATTTCTGATCCACTCTTTTCTTGACCTCTGATGACGGGACAGATCCTTTCCTAAAGCAGTGATGGAAGCCGCAATTTCAGCCATCTCCTCAGTTTTCTGAGAAGGAATATCAACATCAAAGTATCCTCTCGAAAGAGAGAGAAGCGAATTCTGGATTTCCCTTACGCTTTTTGCATTCGCCTTAGAAACTGCAAACGCAAGAACTGCCGCAACGATGAAAGCTACAGGAATTGAAATAACAAATGCAAAAAACAGCTCTTTTGTGGCATAAAGTGTAGGTCCATAGTAATCAATTCGATACACCAGGACATCAATATATCCAACGACTTCACCATCTACCATAATGCCAATGGTACCTGCAATATCCTGATTTGCGACAATTGATGGCAGATAAACAAGCATTGAGGATTCATCCTCAGCTTTTACAAGCTCCGCACTCACAGGTACTCCGGTATCAGGATATGTGTGAATGGAAATGAAATAGCTTGCGCCTGGCACTTCAATACTTGTGTAGTTTATCGAGTTTTCATAGGAAAGCTTAAAACGGCTCAAGCTTATTTCAGGGCTGTTTGTTCTTCTTGCTTCTGGAGATGGAATCGGCTCTCCTGCAGGAGAGGCGCCAAGAGAAAGAACAAAACGTCCCTGACTGTCACGGACAAGAAGTCCAGAAATACGCTCCGATGTCCTCGAGATCATCATATTCATCACATTTGAGCTTTCAACATCATCAATACTGCTCATGGAAGATTCAAGAGCTTTGATGAAATCATCAAAGACCATATCCTTCCAGCCTGAAGCAGTCCTTATATTACCGGCAAAAAGAACCAGGCACTGTACTACGACAATAGCAAGGGAGATGAAGATGATTGAAAGAAACAGCCTGATGAACTGATGTCGAATCACATCAAACCCTCTTACCGGAGAATCGGTATCCATATCCGCGGACAGTATCAATCCACTGTCCCGGCTT
This sequence comes from uncultured Spirochaetaceae bacterium, assembly GCA_944392975.1. GTDB lineage: Bacteria > Spirochaetota > Spirochaetia > Sphaerochaetales > Sphaerochaetaceae > Ornithospirochaeta. Next base: position 8,557 of record CALXYN010000037.1, read on the forward strand.
AAGCTTTGCCCTGATATTCTTTATATGAGTATCGACAACTCTTTCATAGCTCTCAAAGCTGTAATCAAAACATTCTTCAAGAATCTGTGAACGGGTAATCAGATTAGGGGAATTAGAGGCAAGATAGAAAACGATTCTCCACTCTGCTGCTGTCAGAGCAATTGGAGATTCATTAATCAAGAGAACATGTTCATTGTCATCAATGACCATGACATTCTCTTCATCTTTGTATGTAAAGACGTTATCACCGTTATTGCCAGTCTCATCAAGTCTTCTGAAAAGAGCTTGTATACGGAGCATCAGTTCCTTCGGACTGAAAGGCTTTGAAATATAATCATCCGCACCAAGTTCAAAACCAAGAATCCTGTCAGACTCCTCTGTACGTGCTGTAAGGAATATTACAGGAAGATGTGGATAACGCTGTTTGATTTCCTTCACGAATGAAAAACCGTCACCATCGGGAAGCATTACATCCTGAATCAGGAGATCTGGAACACGCTCTGCAAAAGCCGCCCTGGCTTCTCCTATATTCTTCTGTCCAACTGCTTCATAGCCAGAAATAGTGAGATACTGCACCACACCATTCCTAATCACATCATGGTCCTCAGTAATATAAATCAGCTTCATAGCCCAAAGTTTTATTTAACAGAGAACAGTTGGCAATAAAGAAGGCAAAAACTTCACATGAAAAACAGAATCAATAGACGTTTTTCACAGTATTTCTGGAGTTCCTCTGAATCTGTAGCCATATCCCCTAACAGTCTCAATCCATTCGGAACCAGTAGCTCCAAGCTTTGCCCTGATATTCTTTACATGTGTATCAATCACCCTGTCATAGCTTTCAAGACTTTCTGGAAAGCATAATTGCAGCAGCTGCATCCTTGAAACAAGAGAACCTGACCTGAAAGCAAGGAAAGTAAGCACTTTCCATTCAGATGCAGTGAAGTGAATCTCCCGGCCATCAAGTCTTGCCACATGGGAACCTCTGTCAATCACAAGTTTAGATGAATTCAATGACCAGCACTGAACAGGAGAGCTATGTTTTCTGCCACTCCGCAAAAGAGCAGAAACACGCAGTGTCAGTTCCTTGATTGAATAAGGTTTTGCAACATAATCATCACAACCAAGCTCAAAACTCATTATCCTGTCACTTTCACTATTGCGAAATGAAGCAATCACAACGGGAAATGCGTAATGTGACCGAACGCTGCGAAGAAATTGAAAACCATCACCATCAGGGAAATCCAATTCTGTAATCAGGATATCCGGTGGAATTTTCTTTACTGCTTTTGATATATCGGCAAGAGCAGAAAAACCTTCTGTAGAATAACCGTGAATAGCAAAATACTGCTGAACTCTTTTTGTATTCTCTTCATCAGGATCCGCGATGTATACAGAACTCATGTATAGTCCCTAACGCCAATACAGAATTCAAATCAATTACATATCAAGAAAAACCATACAAAAACCTAAATCAACAGATTTCTTCCTTTTTTCTGCAGAATACCGTCATTCTTAAATGTAAAAAATACATAATGAAAGACTCTTTTCACCAGCCATCGCAGAGGGTATCATCGAGGAATGAAACTAAGAAAAGGCGATGCGGCAATATTTGTTTTCTATCTTATTGTCCTGCTTATTTCCCTCCTATCACTGAAAAGCAGCGGAGATATCCTTACAGTCGAAACAGAAAACGGCACATATGCATACAGCCTTTCAGAGAATGGTGTTTATGATTTCGAAGGACCATTGGGAATTACGGAAATTGAAATCAGAGATGGAAGGGCAAGAGTTATCTCCTCACCATGCAGAAACGGCATCTGCATGGAAGCTGGATGGTCTGGGACACTTTGCTGTCTGCCAAACAAAATCATAGCTACAACCACGGCAGATGAAGGAGCTCTGGATGCTATATCGGGATAGAATCAGCAGATTAGCAGCACTTGCTCTTTTTCTCAGTGCCGTAGAGATGTTCATACCCCGCTTCGTGCCGTTTTTCCGCATCGGACTGGCAAATATCCCGATTCTGCAGGCTTTGAACATGGATGCAGGATCTTTCCTGATTCTTTTATTTCTTAAAGGTATAGGAACAAGCTATATTTCCGGAAATCTCTTTTCAATATTCGCAATAGTCTCCATCGCGCAGTCCTTGGTTGCTGGAGGCATTATGTACATGCTGAAAAGAGCATTTCCAGCAGACCTTTCAATCTATGGCATTTCACTTGCAGGAGCACTTGGAAGTTCATTTGCACAGATAGCTCTTACTACTCTCTATGCCGGGAAAGGCACACTGGCATTTCTTCCGCTGATGCTCATTCTGTCAATTCCTTCAGCATTAATCACGGCAGCATTGTCAGAAAGAATTCCGGAACCAAGAATTTCCATGGGAGAAAGCTCCGAAAAAACTGGAAGCCGGCTACCGATAATCCTCCTTATCGCAACAGGAGCTGCAATGATGATGTACAAGGATCTGGAATTCATAATCCCTGCAGTCATTCTCTCCTTTCTCCTACAGAAGACTATGAAGAGGAGAATTTACATACTGCCCCATCTGACAATGCTTCTCTTCATGATGGTATCGTCATTGCTGACACCTCATGGAGAAGTTCTTTTCCGAATCTTTTCCTACCCTGTGACAGAAGGTGCTATCATTGATGGGCTTTCAAAGGCTCTGAAGCTTTCAGGAGGGATTGCTCTTTCGCAGGCCTTTTCAACCATTATCAGGCCCCAGAATGGACTTATCGGAAAAACTATTTCAATGTTCACACAGCTTTTAACGGCATTTCATAACACTGAAGGCAATCTTTGGACAAGATTCACCGAAGCTCTAACTACCGAAGAACCATCAAATGAGACAAAACGGGCAGTTAATATTCCATATTTCACATTAATATGCATTTCTGCGCTTATAACTGCACTTGCAATTACTGATTGCGTCTTTTTCTGAAAGCATATATGTTTATTTCTGTCAGGATGATTGACAGAGCATCGTGTTTTTACTATAAATCTTTATCGATATTAAAGGAGCAATTTATGGCAGAAGTCAATGAACTCTTCCCTGGACAGCTTGAACTCCAGGCGATGATTGAAAGAACAAAACGTGCCCAGCTCATTTACGCAAACTTCCCACAGGAGAAGGTGGATGAGATTTTCCGTGCAGCAGCTATCGCAGCAAACAATGCACGTATCCAGCTTGCCATCGATGCTGTAGAGGAAACTGGAATGGGCATCATCGAGGACAAAGTCATCAAGAATCACTTCGCCGCAGAATACATCTTCCATAAGTATAAGGATGAGAAGACATGCGGAATAATCGAACATGACAAAGCTTTCGGTATCGAGAAGATTGCAGAACCAAAGGGAGTCATCTGTGGTATCATCCCAACAACAAACCCGACATCAACTGCTATTTTCAAGTCCCTCATTGCACTCAAGACAAGAAACGGCATCATCTTCTCTCCACATCCGAGAGCAAAGAAGTGTACATGCGATGCCGCACGCATCGTTCTTGATGCAGCAGTGGCTGCAGGAGCTCCAGAGGATATCATCGGTTTCATTGAAGAACCGACAATGGAAAAGACCGACTACCTGATGAAGAATCCACTCATCAACCTCATTCTTGCAACAGGTGGCCCAGGCATGGTCAAGTCCGCCTACTCTTCCGGAAAGCCGGCTATTGGCGTAGGTGCAGGAAACACACCAGCCCTTCTCGACAAGAATTGCGATATCAAGATGGCTGTTGCATCCATTCTTATGTCAAAGACATTCGACAACGGCGTTGTCTGTGCTTCCGAGCAGTGTGTAATTGTTCATAAGGATATTTACTCTGAGGTCAAGAAGGAATTCAAGGAACAGGGTGCACATTTCCTTACAAAGGAAGAGCTTTCTCTGCTTGAGCCAATCATCCTCGATCCAAAGAGAGGCTCTGTCAATCCAAAGATCGTAGGACAGCCAGCATACAAGATTGCGGAGATTGCAGGATTCAAGGTCCCGGAGGCAACAAAGGTCCTTATTGGAGAAGTCAAGAGAGTTGCTGCAGATGAAGCATTTGCTCATGAGAAGCTCTCTCCGGTTCTTGGTATGTATTCATGCAATAACTTCGGTGAAGGCGCTGCAATGGCAGCAGATCTTATTGCACTTGGCGGCTTCGGACATACATCCGTTCTTTACTGTGATGAGAAAGAGCAGGAAAAGATTGATGCATATGGAAAGGCCGTAAAAACAAGCCGTGTTCTTATCAACATGCCAGCATCCCAGGGTGCTATTGGCGATATCTATAACTTCCGCCTTGAACCATCTCTTACACTTGGTTGTGGAAGCTGGGGTAACAACTCCATTTCAGAGAACGTCGGCCCGAAGCATCTTCTGAACGTAAAGACAGTTGCAGAAAGGAGGGAAAACATGCTCTGGTTCAGGCTTCCACCAAAAGTTTATTTCAAGTATGGTTCACTCCCTGTCGCACTTCAGGAGCTTGAGAATAAGAAGAGAGCATTCATCGTAACAGATAGCTTCCTCTTCTCTTCTGGAATGATTGACCGCATCACGGAAACTCTCAATCAGCTTGGTGTTGAGACAGAGGTATTCCACCAGGTCAAGCCAGATCCGACACTTGGAACCATCAATACTGCTATGGAGCTCATCAATGCTTACAAGCCAGATGTATTCATCGCAGTCGGCGGTGGCTCACCAATGGATGCAGCAAAGATCATGTGGCTTCTCTACGAGCATCCGGAAGTAAGCTTCCAGGGTCTTGCACTGAGGTTCATGGATATCAGGAAGAGAATCTATGCCTTCCCGAACATGGGTAAAAAGGCAGAGCTTGTATGTATCCCGACAACATCTGGTACAGGTTCAGAAGTAACACCATTTGCAATCATCACAGATGAGACAACAGGTATGAAGTGGGCTATTGCAGACTATGCAATCACACCATCAATGGCTATTGTTGACAGCGAGCTTGCAATGGGACAGCCAAAGGGACTTACAGCATCCTGCGGTATTGACGTACTCACACACGCCCTTGAATCACTTGTTTCTTCAATGTGTACAGACTACACTGCACCGCTTTCGCTTGAAGCTGCAAGAATCATCTTCAAGTATCTGCCGCGTGCTTATGCAGATGGTACAGACAAGAAGGCAAGAGAGAAAGTGCATGATGCTGCGACAATGGCTGGTATGGCATTTGCAAATGCTTTCCTTGGTGTCTGCCACTCAATGGCTCACAAACTTGGTGCAGCATTCCACGTACCACATGGAATGGCAAACGCTCTGCTTCTGACAAATGTCATCCGCTTCAATGCAAATGACACACCGACAAAGCAGGCTGCATTCCCACAGTATGAGTATCCATCAACAATCTCAAGATATGCTCGTGCTGCTGACTACATCTCTATGGCTCTTAACGATACAAAGAATACTGACTATGTCGTTACAACGCCAAAGATGAGCATGGAAGAGAAGGTTCAGGTACTTATCGATGGTATCGAGAAGCTGAAGAAGGAACTCGGCATACCTGCTTCCATCAAGGAATGGGGTGTTGATGAGGCTGAATTCCTCGCACAGGTCGATGAGCTTTCCGTAAAGGCTTTCGATGACCAGTGCACCGGTTCCAACCCGCGCTACCCTCTCATCAGCCAGATTAAGCAGCTTTACCTCGATTCCTACTATGGAAGAGAGTGGAAAGAAAACTGATAGCTTCATTGTTATACATATGCCCCGGAAACGGGGCATTATTTTTGCAAATATGCAATAATGGAAAATGCATATGAACAGTAAAGCACAGAGACTCATGAAACTCTTCTGGTCTACATTCGGAATCAGCGCATTCACATTTGGTGGAGGTTATGTGATCATCCCTTTGATGCAGAAGACATTCGTGGGAAAACTGAAATGGATAGAAAACAACGAAATGCTTGATTTGACAGCAATTGCACAGTCTTCTCCAGGTCCGATTGCTGTCAATGCCGCCATTCTGGTAGGATATAAAACAGCAGGAAAAACAGGAGCACTCATCAGTACAGCAGGCGCAGTGCTTCCTCCATTGATCATCATTTCAATCATCTCTCTGTTTTATCAGGCTTTCAGGGACAACAGATACGTATCACTGGTGATGAGCGGAATGAGTGCTGGTGTCGCCGCAGTCGTCATAGATGTTGTCATCACGATGGGATGGGATATTCTGAAATCCAGGAGAATAACAGCAATAGCAATGATGTTCATTGCTTTTATCCTTGCTGCTTTCTTCTCAGTGAATGTGATTCTGATAATCCTTGCTGCAGGAATTGTCGGCTATATCCAATACATCATGAAAAGGAAAAAAGCATGATTTATCTTCAGCTGCTGTGGAGCTTCATCCAGATTGGTCTTTTTAGCATTGGCGGTGGTTATGCGGCAATGCCTATTATTCAGCATCAGGTTATAGATATACATGGATGGCTTTCAATGCAGGAGTTCTCAGATATCATCACGATATCCCAGATGACACCAGGGCCTATCGCTATAAACAGCGCGACATTCGTAGGTATCCAGGTTGCAGGACTCCCCGGAGCCCTTGTAGCTACATTCGGCTGCGTGCTTCCATCTTCGATAATCGTAATGTCATTGGCATACATTTATTACAGATTCAAGGGCTTAGAAGCAATCCAGAGCATATTGCAAGGCTTAAGACCAGCTGTTGTTGCAATGATTGGTTCTGCAGCACTTTCTCTGACAGCACTTGCATTATGTGGGGAAGACTGGTTTTCAAGCAACATAGATTATACAAATGCTGCAATATTCATTATCTGCCTCATCATACTCCGGAAATGGAAACCCAATCCTATGTTTGTTATGGCAGGCGCTGGTATTCTCGGTCTTATAATCGGCTTACTTACTTGAAAAAAGAAACAGGTTGTCCGGAGATGGCTTCAAGGCGCCAGACTCTATATCATGGATAATGCTAACAGTTTGTTCCGTAACAGGCGTTCGTACACCAGATTTCCGACCTTCTCTCACAACAGCTCCATCGATAGCATCAATTTCTGTTCTTCTTCCTTTTTCTATATCCTGAAGCATCGAGGATTTCAGAGTTCTGTGTTTTCGCATAGCAAAAGGGATAATCAGGAAACATAACTTCTGTTTTAATCGTGAATCATAATCCGCAAGAAATTCTATGTTTTTGCCTTGCATTGGAAGAAGTCTTATTCCTTTTGCGTGAGCCACATCAACGCACTCTTTCATCAGAAGCTGTACGATATGACGGGATTTTCTGTTCGCTGCGACTTCGCCAAATGTCATTCCGGTAACTGCTGATAACGCAGAAAACGACATATTGATAAGAAGCTTTGACCACCTTGCCCCTAAAAAATCCGGCTCAATCTCAACCTTTCCCATGGTACTGAGAAGTAAACGGATTTTTTCAAGATCAGCATCGCTTCCACCAGACATTCTCCCCAGAGAAAACGTGAATGTATTTTCTCCGCTTGTAAGCTCAGAACAACCCGGATAAAGATATGTTGCACCCCAGCCGATAGTACATCCAAATGTCCTCTTCTCCCCGATAATCTCTGCAATCTCAGATTCTGGAAGCCCATTCTGACATGTGCAGATAATCCCATCAGGCGAAAGTTTGTCCTTTAAAAATCTTATTGTCTCCGCGTTCCCGATGCTCTTTGTCATAAGGATGATAACATCATAACCATCTCCCATTTCAGACGGCAAAAGAGCAGAAACAGGGACGGTGAAATCAACCATCCCTGTTACATGTGCCCCATCTTTTCTCAGTGCATTTACGTGGGATACATTATGCGAGATAAGATCTATCTGCACACCGGAGCGGGATAAATATGCGCCCAGAATGGTTCCCAAGCTCCCTGCTCCGTAAATCGCACTCTTCATCAGTTCTCTAGAGGATTCTCCTGATAACCCATCATATCTGAAATGGAAGCACCAGGAGCAACCATAGGATAAACCTTATCATCGGTTGGGATGATAGCCTCAATAACAACAGCTTCTCCCAATCCTATAGCTTTTTTCAGAACTTCTTCCGGATTATCTTCAGGAAGAATGCGCATACCTTTTATACCATATGCTTCTGCGAGCTTTATCCAATCAAGCGGTGTATCAAGAGTTGTTTCAGAATAATGGCCTTCATAGAATAATGTCTGCCACTGTCTAACCATACCAAGAGCATGATTGTTCATGATGAGAATGATTACCGGCAGATGATAACGCGCAATCGTTGCAAGTTCGTTCGCATTCATGCGGAAAGAACCATCACCCGCAATATTTATGACACGCTTGTCAGGGTGAGATACCTGCGTTCCAATTGCAGCACCTGTACCATACCCCATTGTTCCAAGACCACCTGATGTAAGGAAATGACGAGGAGCCCGAGACTGCAGGAACTGTGCAGCCCACATCTGGTGCTGTCCGACTTCAGTTGTCACATATCCATCTTCAGGGAAGACTCTGTCCAGCGCCTCCAAAATCTCCTTAGGCCTTGCAGCGTCAGATGCAACTTTCACAGGGAATCTCTTTCTGCCACGCTCCACCTCGTTCATCCACTCGCTGTGATCGAGTTTTCTGCCAATCTTCTCCATCAGGCTTTTCAAAGCGACCTTCACATCAGCAACAACATGAACGGATGAGATGATGTTCTTATTGAACTCTGCAGGATCAACATCAATCTGCAATATGCGGGCCTGGCTGGCAAAGGTAGAACTCTTAGAGATTACTCTGTCTGAAAATCTTGCTCCAATTACAATCAGAAGATCACAGCGGTTAATGGAAAGATTTGAAAGCCTCGTTCCATGCATACCGATCATTCCCGTGAAACGGTGAGAGGAAGAGTCTATGGCCCCCAGCCCCATGAGAGAAGTGCCGACAGGAGCATCGATAAGGTCAACAAATTCCCGAATCTCTTCAGAAGCATTGGAACGGATTACACCACCGCCGATGTAGCACATAGGTTTCTTTGATTTGATAATCAACTCTGCAGCTGCTTCAAGGTCCTTCTCCCTCAGTCTCGATTCTACTGGTTTGACATCATTGACAGGTTTATTCTCAAACTCATATTCGCCAACCTGGATGTCCTTTGGCACATCAATAAGCACAGGACCAGGACGTCCTTCTTTAGCGATTCTGAAGGCTTCGCGGATTGTATCTGCAAGTTCTGCAATATCCTTCACAATGTAGTTATGCTTTGTGATTGTAAGAGTTATTCCTCTTATATCAACCTCCTGAAAACTGTCTCGTCCAAGAAGAGAAAGAGGAACATTGCCAGTAATGGCTATCATCGGAACAGAGTCCATATATGCAGTTGCAAGACCCGTCACGAGATTTGTAGCACCAGGACCGGAT
>CALXYN010000038.1 GCA_944392975.1 uncultured Spirochaetaceae bacterium
TGAAATTACCCTTCTTCACTTCTTCTAGTAGGTTTCTGTTAGTTGCGCAGATGACACGCACATCTACTGAAATTGGCTTCTCTCCACCTACTCTCTCGAATTCTCTTTCCTGCAGCACGCGGAGGAGCTTCACCTGTGTCGCACTGTCTATCTCTCCGATTTCATCGAGGAATATTGTGCCACCATCAGCAAGCTCAAAACGTCCTTTCTTCATCGATACGGCACCAGTGAATGCCCCCTTCTCATGTCCGAAAAGCTCATCCTCGAGAAGTGAGGAAGAGAGGGATGCAGCATGCACTTTAACGAAAGGTTTATCGGATCTAGAAGAAAGGGCTACAAGAGCATCCGCGACAAGTTCCTTTCCAGTTCCGGACTCCCCTGTGATAAGCACTGTGGCCCTTGTATCGGCAACCTGTTCAATCAGGCGGAGCATATCAACAACCTTCTGGGAACGACCAACAATTTTTGAGTAACCTTTTTCCCTGCGGAGCTTCTTCAATTCTTCGGAAAGCTTCCGGTTCTGTTCCTTGAGTTCTGTTGCTGTAATGCTCTTTCTGACAACAAGGGAAAGCTTGTCGATATCAACAGGCTTTGTGAAGAAATCTATGGCACCATCGCGCATGGTCTCGACTGCAGTCTCAATAGTTCCATGACCTGTCAGGACAATCACAGGAAGCGTCGGATATGACGACGAGATACGCTTAAGAAGCTCATAACCATCCATCTCAGGCATCCTGAGATCAGTTATCACAAGATCTACAATATTCTTCTGCAGCTTTTCCCAAGCCTCTTTGCCATCGGAGGCTGTAATTACTGTATATCCCTCATCTTCAAAAGCAAGGCGTAAACCAGAAAGAATATTCTTCTCATCGTCAGCGATCAGCAATGATGCCATTATTTTCCTCCTTGTCTCCAATTGCCTTGCGTTCTGTTGAAGGAACCGGAAGCTTTATTGTGAATACAGTTCCCTTACCAGGTTCCGATGCAACAAAGATGTCGCCACGGTGTTCCTTGATGACTTTATAGACAACAGTCAGGCCAAGTCCCGTGCCTGAGGCCTTTGTTGTGAAATATGGCTCGAAAATCTTCGAGAGGTGCTCCTCATCGATGCCCGTGCCGGTATCCTTAATCGTTATTATTTCAAAGTTACCATCTAGCTTCACAGAAATCGTAAGGCGTCCACCACCTGGCATAGCGGCAAAAGCATTCTCCACAATATTCAGCAGACTCTGTCTAAGATATCTGGAATCCATCTCAATACGTGGCAGGAACTTCTCAACATCAGATACAACTTCGATGTTCTTCTCATCTGCTTCAGGAGAAAGGAATGTAATAAGGTCATTGACGACAGATTCAATTGAACCAAGACGAAGTTCTATATTCATCGGCCGTACTGCAAACAAGAAATCAACAGCAATCTTGTTCAGATGATCTATCTCCTCATCAAGAACAGAGAGATAGCGCTCTGCTCCATCGGAGTCTATAGAGCCTTTTGTCTTCAAAGTCTTACGCATCAGATGCAAATGGATTTTCATTGCAGCAAGCGGATTCTTGATCTCATGTGCAATTCCTGCAGCCATTGTTGTCATCGATGCAAGGGATTCAGAACGGCGAAGCCTTGTCTCATTCATTATCTCCTCCGTTATATCCCGGATGACCACATCGGTATACCTGCCACCTGGAAGGGAAAGGAAGGTGAAAGAGACTCTCTCTGTGCGTATTTCATTACCTTTTGAGAATGCAAAATCCTGAGGCTCCGCTTTCTCATTACCGGAAAAGACTGCAAGAATGAATTTCTTCACATCCTGGTCAATAAGCAGCTCCTCGGCCTTAAGGCCGGGCTTCATCCTTCTTCTTCTGTCTGAAGGAAGCAGGTGGTATGCAGCATTGTTTATGAACACTATTCTCTGTTCTGGAGAGAATACGATATGCCCTTCTGAAAGTGAGCCGATGATGCCTTCAAGCATATCTGCCTCATCCATCTGCAAGCGGACAAGCTTTTCAAGTTCTCCAGAAGGAAGAGACCCCAGATCATCAATGACTTTACTGAGAAGCTTATTTGCCAATTTCCGCCTCCCTAAGCGCTGTATCAAGCGCTATTCTGATACTCATATTGTATGTGTCATTCCTGTAGAACGCTTCAGAAAGCGCACTCCAGGCTTTTCTTATTCTCTTTGTTTTTACCCCTTCAGAGCGAAGGGAAGCCTCTATTTTCTTTATCACGGAAGAACGGAAATAACCATATCCATCTGTTTTATCGAGCACGGAGAACATCTTGTTCTCTTCATCAAGAGACAGGGTCTTTCCTTCAATAATCGCGGAGGAAAAAAGAGAAGAAGCCTCTCCAAGCTGTTTTTTATCCTCGTCATCCGTTCCCTCCTCAAAGAAGAAGTCATCAAATGTAGAGTACTCACCGTATAGTGAGAAAATATCACCGATAAGCGACGAGACTGTTTTTGATGATAATTCCGGAAACTGAAAACGTCTGACTCTGGAAAGAATCGTCTGCAGAATCCTGTCAGGATGCTCTGAAAGCAAAATGATATGACTGTGCGCAGGAGGCTCCTCCAGCATTTTCAGCATGCTGTTCTTTGCGCCCTCTGTCAGATCCTCCGGATTTTCTATGATGACGCATTTCTCATCAGTACCGTCCTCAATCCAATCCTGTACAGCCCTGATTTCATCAATTGATGCTCCATAAGTTTTTTTCCCAAGCGAAAAGAAATCAGATACAAGCCTCTTCTCAAGCGTAGAGACAATCTGATCAATCTCGGCATTTGCAACACCATCTTCCAGATTCAGCAGAATGGCATCTACAGCTTCCGCATTTGAAAAGAGTGTGCCTCCCCTGCCTTCCTCATCCCGTTCTTTCACGGAAACCTTCTTGTTTTCATAGAGAGGAGCAATGGAGCTATGGTATTGTAACAGCGTCTTTCTGATAGTCTGAATCAGGAAAAGCCTGCTTCTGTCATTCCTTTCCCGGTGAAAAAGGGAAAGAGCTGCCATCGTTTCCAGACGGAGGCTTCTTGCTGCTATATACATTACATGTGAAGAACGGAGAACAGGTCTGAGATTATCTTCTCCTGTCAGGACAAAAGAAAGGTCTAGAGCTGCAGTAAGGCGTGACGTGCCCTTTCTTCCTGAAAAAAGGATTGACTGAGGAAGCATCCCTGCAAAATAAACTTCCTCTATTTCCTTTGCGAGATTTTTCTGTGTTCTCCCGAGATTTTCAAACATCAGGCACTACCCTTTACAACTCCGACAAGAGCTGGAAAAAGCGGTTCGATTATGTCGCTGACAATAACGCTATTGGATGTAATCGATGAAACATCAAAAAACGACTGATAATTCAAAAGCGCGATGATGATTGAAAGTGATACTGCAGTTGCAAGAAGTCCCCAGACAAATCCAAGGACATGATCTAATGCAGGAACAAGTTCAAGCGCTCTTTTCAGCATTGATCCGAAGATAGCGACGATGATGAAGACAACAAGACAAATTGAAACGAATGCTATCAGAGAAGACCATAGCAGCGGAATGCTTGTATTCTTCACAAGTACGGAAGCAAGAGGTCTTGTAAAAACAAGAGCGACAGGAATTGAGATAACAAAACCCGCAAGGTTCGCAACCTGTCTGGCAAATCCCGTTATGCATCCAGAAACAGCTCCTATGAGAATAATCACGAGCGCGATAATATCCAGTAAACCAAATGTCAGAGAACCGATTGTATATGTCCAATCCATATAACAATAATATCCAGATTTCCATTTTTATTACAGCAATAGCCGGATTTTGTTTTGAAAAATAAAAACATATGAAATTCATCTTCTCTTCATTTTCTTAATTTACATACAAATAGCCAAAACAGCACAGAGAATGGCCGATGCTGATTATTTCCCTTTTTCTTCTTTAGTGCTAATTTCACAATATGGCAAATTTCTTAGCGTCTCTCTTCGGGGGGACTAAACATGATAAGGATATGAAACGCCTCCGCCCAATTGTGGAGAGCGTCAAAAAGGAATATGGATGGGCTTCTTCGCTCAAGGATGAGGATTTCCCAAGGATAACGGCAGAGTGGAAAGAGGCTGTCAGAAATGGTACGAGTCTGGATGAGCTACTGCCAAAAGCATTTGCACTTGCAAGGGAAGCCTCAGGAAGAGTCCTTGGAGAAAAGCACTATGATGTCCAGATAATGGGTGCCATCGTTCTCCACCAGGGATCAATTCTGGAAATGAAAACTGGAGAAGGAAAGACTCTTACAGCAGTTCCTGCCGCCTACCTCAACGCACTGGAGGGAAAGGGTGTTCACATCGTGACTGTCAACGATTACCTTGCACAGCGCGACGCTGAATGGATGGGTAGAGTTTACGAGTTTCTGGGCCTTAAGACTGGCTGCATTATTGCCGGTCAGGATGAGGCAAGAAAGAGAGAGTCTTATAATGCGGATGTAACATATGGAACAAACAATGAATTCGGGTTCGATTACCTCCGTGACAACATGAAAATGTCATTAGCCCAGAAGACTCAGCCCAGACATCACTTCTGCATAATCGATGAAATTGACTCCATCCTCATCGATGAGGCAAGAACCCCTCTCATAATTTCCGGACAGGCTGAAGACGATACTCCTAAAGTAAAAGCTGCAAAATCCGTCGTTCCATTCCTGAAGGAATGCGAGAAGGATCCAGAGACCGGTGACTACTATGAGCTCACAGCTATGGAGAAGCTTGACCACGAGGCTTATGCCGCATTCGATGAGAAAGGAGACTTCAAGCTTGATGAGAAATCGAAGAAAGTGACATTCACAAAGCAGGGAATGACCCACATCGAGGAGCTTCTCAGAAAGAATGGGGCTCTTAAGAGCTCAAAAGATGAAAACGGAAATACCGTCACATCGCTCTACGATGATGAGAACTTCGACCTTGTGCATTATGTTACACAGGCTGTCGTGGCAGAGTACCTTTACCACAGAGATGTCGATTATATCGTGAAAGATGGAGAAGTACAGATTGTTGACGAATTCACAGGACGTGTGCTTCCAGGAAGAAGATACTCAGAAGGACTGCATCCTGCTATTGAAGCCAAGGAGAACGTATCAGTACGAGGCAAGTCCAAAACCTTTGCTACAATAACATTCCAGAACTTCTTCAGAATGTATGACAAGATTTCCGGTATGACCGGTACTGCAGATACAGAAGCTACAGAATTCAAGCAGATCTACAATATCGATGTTGTCGTCATTCCAACAAACAAACCAGTACAGAGAAAGGATCTTCCTGATCTGACATTCTACGATGAAGCAATGAAGTTCCAGGCAATCGTAAACGATGTGAAACGCATCCATGAAACTGGCCAGCCAATACTTATCGGAACAACATCTATTGATAAAAGCGAGAGGCTTTCTTCCCTTCTCACAAGAGCTGGAATAAGACATGAGGTCCTTAACGCAAAGAACCATGCACGAGAGGCATTCATCATCGGAGAGGCCGGTGCAAAAGGTGCAGTCACAATTGCAACCAACATGGCAGGCCGTGGTACAGATATAAAACTGGGAGGCTCTCCACTCCACCTTGCAATGAAGAAAGTAGGAACTGATGCAGATCCGGAAGTCCTGAAGAAGGCAATGGAGGATATTCAGGGAGAATATCAGAAAGCATACGAAGAGGTTAAGAATCTTGGTGGTCTTTACATCATCGGTTCAGAGCGCCATGAATCCAGACGTATAGATAACCAGCTTAGAGGACGTTCAGGGCGTCAGGGAGATCCTGGCTGCAGTCAGTTCTACATTTCTCTTGATGATCCTCTTATGAGGCTTTTTGCAAAAGAGGGCCTGAAGGAGATGATTGGACGGCTTGGCCTTAAAAACGGAGAGCCAATCCATCACAAGATGCTCGACAATGCTATTGAGAATGCCCAGAAGCGTGTTGAAGAGAGGAATTTCCAGATCAGAAAGCATCTTCTTGAATATGATGATGTTCTCAATGAGCAGAGAAATTTCATCTACTCAGAACGTGACAAAATCCTTGCTGATGAAGACCTCCTTGATAGAATTATTGATCTTACCAAAGAGTATATCGATGAAGCGTTTGAAAGCGCTGGAGAAGACAAGGAAAAACGTGCCGAAAACTTCCAGAGTGTCTTCGCTTTCCGTCCAGATGATGCCCTCCTTGCAGATGCAGAGGCATTGAAAACGTCAATGGTGAACAACCTTAAAGAAAAAGAGGAAAAGGTCGGAAAAGTCAATTTCAACAATTTCATACGCTTTGTCTATCTGAGAAATATCGACAAGAGATGGATTGACCACCTCGATGCCCTCGAAGATATAAAGGATGCTGCTTCTCTTATGAGCTATGCACAGAAGAATCCGCTTGTAGAGTATAAGAATACAGCATCAGATGCATTTGATGAGATGATTTCATCAATTACGGAAGTCGTTGTCAGAACAGTCAACGCTGTAAGAATAACAATACAGCCAAGACCGCAGCAGGCACAGCAGTCAAGAATGCAGGCAACACACAACTCCCCTGCACCTTCAATGGTTCCACGTGGAGCACAGACTGCAGTTTCCTCACAGTCACAGGCACATAACACAACAATCGTAAGATCCACTCCAAAAATCGGACGAAACGATCCCTGTCCCTGCGGTTCCGGGAAAAAATACAAGAATTGTTGTGGAAAGAATGCCTGATATTTCTTACCAGAATCGGCCACTTTGATGGCCGATTTCTTTTTACTATTGATTTCAATAAAAATGATAAAAAATTATAAGAAGATTAAATCGTTTCAGTATCAAAAACTAATTTAAATTATATAATTTAAGTAAAAAAAAATATAAAGTAATGAAATCAGAATTCTGTCAGATTCATAGGATCAAGAGGTACGCTATGCTGGTCAACAGAATAGACAACAGCAGGCTCATCAAAGAATTTGCTACTTGTTCCAATAGTGCCTATCACATCCCCTTCTGATACTCTCTGGCTTACCTTCACTGCAATATACTCAAGAGAATAATACTCAGTCGTATATCCATTATCATGAAGAAGTGTTATTGAACGACCGAATGCAGGATGTGAGAATATATCAAGAACAGTACCATCTGCTGCTGCGCGGACGGCAGTACCGGGAGCTGATGCTATGACAACACCCTTCAATGGCTCCCCTTCAACGAGTTCACCGAACCTCGCAATCACCTTACCACCTGGAATCGGCGAAGAAAAGAGATATGTCTCTCCGCTTTCAACAGTCCCCGGAGATGGAATGAAAATCTTTTCCCCTGGATACACTGCGGTATATGCTTTACCATTCAGTGCAGCCAGATCCGCAGCAGATAGTTCTGGATTATAGTTTTCAGCAATCGATGCAAGCGTATCGCCTTCAAGAACAATACGAAGTTTACAATCAACTGGAGGTATAACCAGAACAGAACCAACAGTAAGTTCTGTACCTGAAAGTTTATTGACAGAAACGAGAGTATCCGATGAAAGAGAGTAAGATTCTGCAATTGTCAGAAGATTCTCACCTTCTGCAACCCTATGCTCTCTGAATTCCAGTTTCTGATAGTTATCGGATGCCTTTTCATAAGAAGCGGATACATATACAGGCTCCGTGATTGCCGGACTCTCTTCCTGAACTTCAGGAATCTCCGCTTTGGACTCTATTATCACGGGCTCAACAGGAGTCACTGTCACACTCTCTGCAACAGCACCATTCTCCACAGTCTCATCATTATGAGGGGTGAAAAGGAGATAAATTATTATTGCAATCAGAGTCAGCAGAACACCGATGGAAGCAATAGCAGCAGTCATTCTGCCACTGCTGCGGCTTCTATCTTTATACCCTTCAGGAGGCATATCATCATAGCTGTATCTGCCCATCTATCGACAATCCTTAACTTGAGGACTATTATTTTATATATGACTAAAAATAGCAATAAGGGCGGCAGCTGGTTACTTGCTATAGTGCTTATATGTGCACTTATTTCTGCAGTCCTCTGCATGAACTTTGCGCTTCGGGACGGACATAATCTTGTGCCGGCTTACAGAGACCCGGAACTCTCCACTACTCTAGTAAGAGGCAGCATAGTAGACAGGGATGGCAGGTATCTGGCAATACAGGCACCTGATTACGGTTTCCAGATTCACCTTTCTGATGCCTCTGCACAGGAGGCTGCATCATTTATCTCGGGCTACACAGAGGAAAATGCTATATCTATCGGAAATAAAATAGAGAATGGCGAAACTTTCATCAGAATCACCGATCTGCTCGATTCAGAAGATTTTGGTATGATTGAATCATCTCTTGCTGATTTCCAGCTTTCTGACGACCTACAACCGATTTCTGTAGAGAGACGAAGGTATTTCCACAGATCAGCGATGATGGTGGGAACAACTGATGAGGCAATGCATGGTCTGAACGGAATAGAAAAACTCTGTGACAACGAACTTTCAGCAATTCCTGAGGTCAGCAGTGCAATTTCATATGGCAAAGAAGTTCAGCTGACTATTTCAATTCCGCTTCAGCAGGCTCTCTATGACTCAATGATAGTCCTTGCCAGGACAGAAAGAGCTGCCATCATCTCCCCGGAAGGAGAAGTTTTGGCATTCTATGGCAACGCTGATGAGGAAGAGCTGAAGACAATGATCAAAGCTATCGGTGGAGAGAAGTACGAGAGACCTGAATTCCCTCATGACACAAAAGCTGCCATAAAGGGGTATCAGGTATATGTAAGTGAATCCCCATCATCCCCTATGATCAGGGCAGCTGTGAATGCAATCCTCTCTAAAGCGATAGCTGAGCCTTGAATCCTTTCATATCAAGACCAAATCCCTTCATGTGCTCCAGTAAAAGAGAACTCGATGCTTTCTTTATGTCCTCAGGAACCTTCTGTCCATCTGTGAAGAATGTGATAGGAACCCCTACACTATAAGAAAATGAGAGGACATTCCCTATCGTTTCCGTTTCATCAAGCTTTGTCACGGCAATGGATGATGGTGAAAAGGATGCATAAGATGAATACTGTTCCATGATATCTTCTTCTTTCATGCTTGCACTGACTGTAAGAACGTAATCTGTGCGGTCAGAATCCAGAAGTGAAAGCATTCCCCTGAGGCGAAGATTCAGCTCCTTATCCTTAGGAGACAATCCCATAGTATCTATGAAAACTGTATCCTTCCACGAATAACGTTCAATAGCTTTCAGAAGCTCATCCTCAGCACTTGCACTGATAACAGGAATCGAGAGAGCATTGCCGAATGCAGATATCTGTTCAAAGGCACCTGTCCTGTACGTATCAAGAGTTATGATACCGACACTTCTGTCACTATGGCTGAAAAGATATGCAGCTTTGGCAAGCGTCGTGGTCTTTCCAGAACCTGTCGGACCAATAAAAACCACAAAGCGACGCGGATGCAGCTGCTTGCTGTAATCAAAGGTGACAGCCTCCAGCAATCGTGATGAAAGAATGACAGAGACATCCCCTTCTTCAGGAAAATCCTCTAGAAGCTTTGCACGGAGTGGATCAGTGATGTGGTTCAGATCCAGAAGTGACGCTGCCTCTGGATTAACATGCTTTGTCCTGTAGATTTCTGTATTCAAACGCTCTTCAGGTGGAAGTGTTGAGGGATCGGGAGTTTTTGCCTCTTTCTCGAATTCGGCAATGTCTGTGTCGTTTGCCTTCTCATCCTTGTATTCGCTCTTACCAAGATAGCAGATAATCTCACAGCGTGTCTTTTTACGAGAGAAGAACCCTCCTCTCGTCGTATAATCGCGACGAGAGTGGATTCTTATTTCATTTCCATACATCTCGCGGGCCTTACGCACCGCTTCATCATAGCTATCTCCGACAACTGTATAGTACTGCATAGATTTTTACAGAATATACTTCGAAAGATCCTGATCCTCTGCAATATCTGAAAGACGCTCTTTCACATAACCTTTTGTGATGTTCACAGTCTGTCCGGAAAGTTCATCAGCAGAGAATGCAAGTTCCTCAAGAAGCTTCTCCATCACCGTATAAAGGCGTCTTGCCCCAATATTATCATTTGTCTGATTGACCTCTGATGCTATGCGAGCAATCTCATGCAGCGCCTCATCATCAAAGTCAACAGTCACGCCCTCTGTAGAAAGCAGAGCTTTATACTGCTTTGTAATCGCATTCTGAGGTTCCGTAAGGATTCTGTAGAACTCATCTGCAGTAAGATCATGAAGCTCCACACGGAGAGGGAAACGTCCCTGCAGCTCTGGAATGAGATCGGATGGCTTCGCAAATGAGAATGCACCTGCTGCAATAAACAAGATGTTAGTTGTGTCAATGACGCCCCATTTAGTGGAGACCTTTGAACCTTCAACAATTGGAAGGATATCCCTCTGGACGCCTTCTCTGGAAACATCGGAGTTGGATGTACTGTTGTGCGATGCAACTTTGTCTATCTCATCGATGAAAATGATTCCCATCTCCTCAGCTCTTGTCTTTGCCTCATCAACAGCCTTATCAGGATCGATTACCTTATCAAGTTCCTCTTCCTCGATAATCTCCCGTGCCCTTTTTACAGAAAGCTTCCGTGTCTTTTTTCCTGGAGACGAGAACATATTTCCAAGACTTGAAAGTGCATTCTGAATATCTTCCATGTTTCCGGAAGACCCCATAAGCTCAAAGCCAACATGTGTTTTCATATCAACAGGCATCTCGACTTCCTTCTCATCAAAGACGCCATTACGGAGCATTGTTCTGAAACGCTCCCTTGTCTCTTCTACAGCAACATCGGTTTCAGTCTTTGATCTGTCGATTGCAGGAATAAGAAGATCAAGAAGCCGTTCCTCAACTCTTCTCTCAACTTCATCATGTCTCTGAGCTGCCATCTCCTCCCTGACCATGGCAAGAGAAGCCGCCATAAGATCGCGGACCATTGATTCAACATCACGTCCTACATATCCGACTTCGGTATATTTCGTTGCCTCAACTTTTACAAAAGGAGCATTTGCAAGCTTGGAAATACGGCGAGCAATCTCTGTCTTTCCAACACCTGTTGGTCCTATCATGAGGATGTTCTTCGGTGTAACTTCATCCCTGATCTCATCAGGAAGTCTTTTTCTTCTTACCCTGTTCCTGATTGCGATAGCAATTGTCCTCTTCGCTTCATCCTGCCCAATAATATATTCATCCAGTCTCTTCACTATTTCGGAAGGGACCATGTCATCAAGACTTCTCTTATTCTCCAGCATTCTGGACCTCCGCAATGATATTGTGGTTCGTGTAGATACAGATATCAGCAGCGATGCCTACACTCTTTCTGGCAATTTCCTCTGCGCTCCAATCGACACCAGCATCGAGATAGGCTCTGGCAGCAGCTAAAGCATAGTTTCCACCAGACCCGATTCCCATCACATCCCCTTCTGGATCAAGGACATCTCCAGTTCCGGTAATCATGAAAAGCTTCAATCCATCGGATGCCAGCATCATCGCATTAAGATTTCTTAAAGCCCTATCTGTACGCCACTGCTTTGCAAGCTCTACAGCAGAACGAGTCAAATCCCCGTTGAACTGCTTCAGCTTTCCTTCAAAGAGCTCGAAAAGAGTAAAGGCATCTGCTGTGGAGCCGGCAAAACCAACTATGACACGACCATTGAAAAGACGTCTTACTTTTCTGCAATTACCTTTGATTACAACTCCGCCTTCTCCAGATGTTGCCTGTCCGTCTCCGGCAATCGCCACCTGACCATTCTTACGTACTGCACATATCGTAGTGCCGTGAATTTCCATTGTTACTCCTTGGCATGCGGATGTGTCTCTTCATAGACTTTTTTCAGCCTAGTACGAGAGACATGTGTATAGATCTGTGTTGTGGAGATGCTCTCATGCCCTAACAGCTCCTGCACCAGCCTGATATCCGCACCACGATCCATAAGATGCGTTGCAAAGGAATGACGCAGAGTATGCGGCGTAAACTCCTTCTGCCAACCAAGCATGGCCCTATACTTATCAAAGATAATATGCGCAGAGCTGAAGGGCAACCTTCCACCTTTATCTCCGATGAATAACGCATCCGGATTGCTGGCTTTTATCTCTGACAAATACTCATTTCTCTTTTCAATGTAATATCTTATTTCTTCAGAAGTTGATGGTGAAAAGAAAACAAATCGTTCCTTGTCACCTTTTCCCCGGATAAGAATCCTCCGCTTGCTGTACTCTATATCATCAAGATTCACACCTATAGCTTCAGAAATTCTGCACCCGGTATTGTAAATAAAGAGGAAAAGCATATGGTCCCTTTCATCTGCAAATGAAGAGCGGGGAACAGAAAGCAGTTTTTTGACCTCATCCTCTGTCAAAACAGATGGAAGTCTTCTTGCCTTCTGTCTCATCGAAATCTCCTCAAAGGGATCTCTGTGCACAATATCACGCTTCTGAAGATAACCATAGAAAGTCCTCAGCGTTGTCAGCTTTCTTAAAACAGAACGCTCTGAAAACTCTTCCTGGAGATACTCGGCATATAGAGCAGCGTCTTCCTTGGTAAATGTCACAGGATCAAGCTCCCTGTCCCTCATATAACGCTGCCAGCCACATAAATCGATGGCATAGTTCTTTACTGTATTTTCTGAAAGAGAACGGACGGAACTGATATATGAAAGGAAGTCATCTATGTATCCCATACCACGATTTTTCCATTCAGTCCTTATTTGGTCAACAAAGTAAGAAATCGTACTGCTCTCCAAGAAATGAGAACCGACCATTCTTTACCTTGTAAACAATGCATTTCTCACCACTAGCAAACGATGAAAATGAATCGACAACAGGACAGCCTTCTGTTGCAAGAAGCCTTCCTGCCCTGCTTTTAAGAGATGACCGTAGAATCGCGATATCCTTTCCTTCATCCAGCATTGCAATAAGCGGATGGGATGATGAGATTGCCATTCCGCCAACAACAGAAACAGAAGTGGATGAAAGTGATGGCAGAAGCCAACGCGCTTCCTGTCGCGATGAAGACAATGCAGAGGAGGAGATGATACTCCCTCCTGTAAGCAATACACGACGCACGGTTTCCATATCTTTTTCCTTGACATATGAAAGTCCGCTGGAGAATACGGCATGCACTCTTCCCTTGCCATCCTCTACTCCCTTTAAAACGGCAGAAAGTCCTTTTCTTTCACCATAAACAACAACCTCGAGATTCATTAATGCGGCTTCAAGTGCAGAGATATACAGCTCTTTTGAACTCTCTCGGGAACTGAGTGCAAATGAAGAGAGAAGGACGGTATCACGAAGAGGCAGATTTCCTTCATACAGGAATGGAATACCTTCACTTATAGCAAAAGAAGTGCCATTCTGTATCGCTTTTCTTACATATACTGATTCTTCTCTACTATATAATGATAAAAATGCATCAAGTCTCATTGCTTTTAATACGCAATGAATAAACAAATTTGTTTAAACTAATTATTTTGATATGATTATAAAATATTTTTATAGAGTAATCATATAATTATTCATCATCTTCAGTATCAGATAAGGGTGAATACTTATCAAAAAATGATAGAAGTGATGAAGTATCTAAGTGAGTATATATCTGAGTTGTACGAACATCGCTATGACCAAGCATTTCCTGGACCGAACGGATGTCTGCACCATTCTCGATCATATGAGAAGCAAATGAGTGGCGGAGTGTATGAATTGTTGCATCCAGTCCAAGCCGTTCCACAGCTTCATGAAAACGTTTATGTGCAGCCTGCCGGGTTATACGTCCACCACGTCTGTTCAGAAAAAGCGCAGTCTCCCTTGGATTATGAAGAAGTGCGGGCCTGACCGATGAGAGGTAGATGTCAAGAGCATTAATTGCAGCATCACCGATGAATACAATCCTTTCCTTATCACGTTTTCCAATGACAGAGATTGTTCTCTCTTCTTTTCTGTATGATGACACATCAAGGGCAACTGCTTCAGAAATTCTCATGCCCGATGAATAGATAAGCTCAAACAAGGCCCAGTCACGGATTGACAGGATATCATCGGCTGGAAAAGATGCAAGGAGTCTGTCGGCCTCCTCTGCAGAGATGACACGTGGAAGGTGGACTCGCTCTTTCGGCTTCTCAACAAGCTTTGCAGGATTCTCGCCATCACCATCTCCCTCCTGCAGCAGAAAACGATAGAAAGCCCTGAGAGACGATAGAATCCTTCCTTCTGTACGTTCTCCAGCCCCTTCCCCTCTCCTGAATATTATATACGCCTCAATGTCTGCAGGTTTTGCAGAGTACGGATCCGCATTTCTCTCTGTAAGATAAATCAGATAGCGTTCAGCTTCAGAAGAATACACCTCTCTGGTTTTTTCAGAGAGGCGGCGTTGATAGATGATATACCTAGAGAAAGCAATCAGCTCTTCCTTATACTGGGGAGAAAGCTCAGTTCTCGTCATCGTTTCTCGTATACCTCAGGACAGCTGGAATTGAATAATCATTCTGAGCAGCACTGCGTTTACCAAGCTGCTGTTGCAGATCCTGCCACCTGTTTACAGTGATTGTCGATGGATCTGAAGGCTGACGCTGAGGAGGAGTCTGTGGCTGTGGAGTCGGAATTTCCGGTTCCTTTTCCTTTGGCTCAGCAACAGTTTCTTCTTTCTTAGAATCCTCGAATCTCTTCTTGAAGACATCTGTCTCCGGATCGAATGTAGTAGACACTTCCCTATGCTCAAAGCCTGTTGCAATGACTGTAACCTTGATTCTGTCTCCCAGTGCCTGATTATAGCTCTGACCGGCGATGATGAGAGCATCTTCAGCACAGCTTTCAGTAATAACTTCAACGACATCCTGATACTCCTGAAGCGTGAGGTTATCACCGCCAGCTAGATTGACAAGAACGGATTTTGCGCCCTCAATCGTGGCGTTTTCAAGAAGAGGATTTGAGATTGCAAGTTTTGCAGCATCAACTGCTCTGTTTGCACCTTCACCAAATCCTAGTCCAATGAGCGCATCTCCTTTGCCTTTCATGATAGTCTTAACGTCAGCAAAATCGATATTGATTTCACCAGGTTCTGTGATGAGATCGGAAATACCCTGTACCGCCTGCAAAAGGGCACTATCTGCAATAAGGAATGCCTGCTTGATCGGAGTATTTGCCTCCACGACTTTCAGAAGGTGCTGGTTCGGGATAAGGATGAGAGTATCCACCTGCTTTCTAAGTCTCTCTATTCCCTGCTGAGCAAGCATCAGCTTCTTCTTGCCCTCGAAAGCAAAAGGCGTTGTGACAACGGCAACTGTCAAGGCGCCCAGGGACTTTGAAATCTCAGCAACAACCGCGGCAGCTCCTGTACCGGTACCACCACCCATACCTGCTGTGATGAAAACCATATCGGAGTTCTCAAGCTCGGCTTTTATTTCCTCCTTGGATTCCAGCGCAGCTTTTTCTCCGACTTCAGGAACACCCCCTGCTCCCAATCCTCCTGTAAGCTCCTTACCAATAGCAATTCTGGTCTGAGCATTTGAACGCTGGAGTGCCTGGACATCAGTGTTAAGAGCAACGAATGAAACCTTTTTCAAGCCAGATGCAATCATACGGTTGACGGCATTTCCACCACCGCCACCTACACCGACAACTTTGATGATAGTTGGTGCAGCCTCTCCTCCTGCAGTTGCATCTTCAATATCAAAAATATCAAAATCCATAAGCACTCTCCCTTAGAAAAGCCTGCCAAAAAGGTTTTTCACCTTACTGCCAATACCGCTTTTCTCCTTTCCGCTTCCAGGCAAAGAGGAAGCTTCCCTATATTTTTTAGCTTCTATTTTCAGCAATCCGAGAAGTGTTGAATACCTCGGGTCGATATAAAGCCTGTCCAGGCCATTTATCGCCTCAGGAAAACCAATACGCGCTGGCATCCTGAAAATTTCCGCAGCAAGTTCCGTCGCACCAGAAAGCAATGCTCCACCACCAACAAGAACAACACCGGCGCCAAAAGAACCAGAGACATCGTTCTTTTCAAGTTCTGAGCTGAGCATGCTGAAGATTTCTGCCATTCTCGGCTCGATGAGTTTTGCAAGCTCTTTACGTGGCAGTCTGATAGACGGCTTTCCTCCGACAGCGGGTGTAATAATCATTTCATCAGGACTTACTGACGGAGTGTGACAACATCCGTCAGAAACCTTGATTGACTCTGCTGCAGAGCGTGGAAGCTGCATCATGTATGCAATATCACCTGTGACATTATCACCACCAAGAGAAATAGCACCAGTATATACAGGAGCACCACCGAGGTATGCAATTGCATTTGTCATACCGGCACCGATGTCAATAACAAGTGCTCCCATCTCCTTCTCGTCCGCACCAAGAACGACTTCACTATCAGCAAGCGACTGCACAACCATGCGTTGCACCTGTAGTCCTGCCTTCTGAACGCATTTACGAAGATTCTGGCAAATTGAAGAAGAACCTGTCACCAGGAGAACTCTTGTATCAAGACGATGACCGAGCATGTCAATCGGATCCTTGATAC
>CALXYN010000039.1 GCA_944392975.1 uncultured Spirochaetaceae bacterium
TACCAACAAAGAATGTATCTGCAGCATTGTAGAGCGTGGAAATAAGATTGCTTATTACAGTAGGAACTGCAAGTGTAATTATAAGACGCCTCACGGGCGTCTCAGTCATCTGGGCAAATTTTTCTTCAGTGGATAGTCGTCTCACAGTTAAATTTTAAGTCTTAACACATTCTAAAAGAAAGGGAAATATTCTGTTTACATTGTTTTCAGGCTCATTGCAAAAACAAAATCCTCCTGTCAGGAGACAAGGAGGATCAGAACCAGTGGAAAGGCGTCATTTTTCAATCATTACAGAGAGAATCTCATCATCTGTATCCTGCATACCCTCTCGGGCAATCACACCAACTCCAGCAATAGTGGATTCAGCGTCTTCTTTTACAATACCTTCTCCATCAGCAAAACGTTCATTTTCCCAAGACAGCGAATCTGCTATGATGGCCGCGTCTACTGCACTGGCTATTTTGGCAGCACAAGAAGGCTTTGCGCCATCGCAGATGATGCCGGAAACATTTGCAAGAGTATTTATTATTGTACTCTCTATCCTTTTCTCATCACCGCCCTTAAGCCATGTGATAGCAGCGCCTGATCCACAAGCAGCACTTACTGCACCACAATAAGCAGAAAGGCGGCCTATTCTGGTTTTCTGATGAATTGCCATAAGATTGCTGAGAACAAGTGCTCGCAGCATCTTCTCATGAGAGACTTTCAGGTGCTTTGCATAGACAATGACAGGCATGGATGCTGTAATTCCCTGATTTCCGCTTCCTGAGTTTATAACAACAGGCAGCAGACAACCACTCATCCTCGCATCACTGCCTGCAGCTGCGGCAGCTTTAGCTTCGCTCTCAACGCAATTTCCATAATGAGAGAGAATCATCCGGCCAACACCGACACCCCAATGATGCTCAAGGCCCTCATGACTGATCAGCTCATTACACTCAATCTGCTTCTCAAGCACAGGAATGACAGAAGATATGTCTCCATGTTCTGCAAAATCAACAATGCCACGAACAGAAAGGCAGCTTCTATCAGTAAGTGATGTATTCATTTCTTCTTCAGAAAAAGGCTTTGAGAGAAGAATGGTACCATTTTTTTCCTCTCGCACGATATTCGTATGCTGGTGAATGATCTCAACAGTTGCAGTATCATCTCCTGCACTTTCCGTGACAATTATATGCAGTTTAGCCTTTGACTTAAGGTGCTTTACAGTGACTAATCCAGACTCAACGACTTTCTTTGCTTCTTCTATGGCTTGCTCTGTCACCCCGACAAGAACCTCAAGTTCCTTGCTGTCATCACCACCTGTAATACCAATAGCAGCGGCAGCCTCAATACCCTTCAGCCCTCCACAGTTAGGAACGACAACACCCTTCACATTCTTGATGATGTTGCCGCTTGCCATGACCGTGACAGAATCAGGCATACAAGAGAGGATTCTCCTGCATACGGCTGAAGCGTATGCAATGGCAATCGGTTCGGTACAACCAAGAGCAGGAATAAGCTCTTCCTTGAGAATAGCACAATAGTTGAGGCCAAGATCGTTCACTGCCATTATCACACCTCTGCAACATAATCCATGATTTTATGAATTCTGGAATATGGAAGTTCAGTTGGAAGAGTACAATCAGCACCAAAGATGAATTTTTCTTTACCGAAACCTCTGATGATTCCATGCACAGCCTCTCTGAGTTCATCATCACTTCCATCAATGATGACACCTTTTCTATTTGCAAGACCTCCCATGATGGCAGATTCAGGGAATAAGGCTCTGCCGTCCTCAAGAGAGAAATCGTTATCCTCATAGATTCCCCAGTTAACGACATCTGAAAGTCTTCCATAATCTTTATATCGCGGCATATCAAGCCCATCCTTGCAGATGTGAAGGAACGTATAAGCGCCATTTTCCTTTATTGTCGAAAGCATTTCCAGATCAAATGGTTTGAAAGCCTCAGAGAACTCTTCCTGAGAGAAATAACGTTTCTCACCACCAAGCGCCGCATAATAAACAGCATCGACACCAGCTTTAATCTGTTCTTCAATGAGAATGTTCATTGCTTCTGTAACTTTCTTTGCTGCATCCAGATATCCGGACTTATTCTCCCTGAATGCCCTGACCTGCTCTGCTCTTATTGCCTCATATCCGACCTGAGGCTCAAATGGGTGAATCATTGATGCGCAGATTCCATGTACTGTACCAAGGAAGAATGTTCCATCAGGGCTTTCATCCATAATCCTCTTACAGAAATCAATCTGATCCACGATGAATTTATCATGACGTGAATATGATGGAAAATGACTCCATGAAGAATGACCTTCATACTTTTCAAAAACAGGAACAAGGTTCTCATTCATGATTTTCATGATATCCACACCGGTTTCCCTGTAGAAATCAAGATGAGCTTTTACTCCACTTTCACCTTTTGCTATTTCCTTTGGAAAATGCAGAGAAAAGGATGCAGGAACCCTGTCGACCTTCTCTCCTTTTATTGCAGCAATAACACGCTCTTTGTTTGTCATTTCATTCTCCCTATTTTATGATTTTATCCAACCCGATAAGAGCCAGGACATCAGCTTTTATATCCTTGAGGATCAAATCGAAGAGTATGCACTCATCGCTTTGATGCCCATTACCTTTCCCTTCTGTATAAAGATTTGGAGCATCCGGAAGACCAGGACCAAAACCAACAGCAAATGGAAGTTTCCTTGAATAAGTACCACCACCCATTGTGTACGGCACGAGACTACGACCATGGACAGCTTCTGCTATAGAGCAGAGGAGCTGGACTTCTGGGCTATCCACAGGCGTATATTGAGGACGTGACCAGGAGACAGTCTCATAGCCAAGCTTATGCTCTTCTGCAAATCTCCTGTACTTTTCCTCAATCTCTTTACCATCTGCAGTAACAGGAGTTCGGGAATCAAAGGAAAGGGTTATCAAACGATTCTTCATACGGAGAACAGTTCCGACAACCGTGAGTTTTCCAGATGCCTCATCCTCTGTTTCTGCACCAAGACCTTCTCCATAATACCCTGTAACGGATTTCTTAAATGCCTTGATTATCCTCAGTGTTTCCTCATCAAGTCCATCAGCTAATGAAAGAGCTTCAAAGAGAATCCGCACAGCGTTATCGGAAATCTCAGGGAAAGCTGCATGCCCGGAAACACCGTGAGCTGTAACAACAATACAGCCATCTTTCTCTTCAACGCTTATTGAGGAAGATGGGGAAACTACGACGGTATTTTTCAAGACAGCAACAGCACTGTTAGGGACAGAGTTTACAACCTCCCCTGCTTCGAGCGAAAGAATCGCACTATCAGGAGGAAGCTCTGCACTGAGATCAAATCTTATATTTCCCTTCTCTCCGTAGCAGACAGGAAAATTGCTGTCCGGAACAATTGCAAAATATGGTGCTTCATTGTGCTGAAGATATATCTCGATATCTTCCATCCCTGTTTCTTCTGCAGTACCATAATAAATCTCTATAGGATGTTCCAATTTTATGCCATGTTCGGAAATAAATCTAAGAGCATAAAGAGCGGCCATCCCAGCACCTTTGTTATCGGCAACGCCGCGTCCGACAAGAAAACCATTTTCCAGTACACATTTATATGGCTCATGTTCCCATCCTGTACCTTCAGGGACAACATCCATATGATTGAAGACCCCAATCTTCTTGCCGCTATTGTTTCCGTAACGAATTAGAAGGTACCTGTCCTCCGGATTCTCACACAGGAATCCATAAGATGAGGCTATTCTTTCTGCTTCTTTTAAAACATCATGGCACCCTTTTCCATAAGGGTATCCATCCTTATCTTTTTCCGAGACACTTCTTATAGCAACGACAGAAGCGATATCATTGAATAACTCTTCCTTGTGCGATTCGATCCATTTATCAAGTTCATTCGTAAGTCTTTCATCCATGGCTTACTTCCTCATGCAAAGTGACAGGCACACCAATGGCCTGGCCTGCCTTCCTTGAGCTCTGGTTTTTCCTTACTACAGATATCCTTTGCATAAGGACAACGTGTATGGAAATAACAGCCAGAAGGCGGATTGATAGGACTTGGCACGTCTCCTTCGAGCTGCATTCCACTCCTTTTTCTGCCAACTTCTGGAAGCGGAATGGCCTCAAGGAGGGCCTTTGTATACGGATGAAGAGGAGTATCATAGAGCGCATCCTTCGTTGCAAGCTCCACAACACGACCAAGATACATAACCGCAATCCTGTCACTGATATATTTCACAACCGAAAGATCATGGCTTATGAACATGTATGTGAGATTTCTCTTTGCCTGAAGTTCTTTAAGGAGGTTCAGGACCTGGGCTCTGACAGAAACATCCAGAGCTGATACAGGCTCATCGCAGACTACAAACTCAGGAGAGAGGATAATAGCACGGGCAATGACAATTCTCTGTCTCTGTCCACCTGAGAATTCGTGAGGGTATCTGTTCATCTGTTCTTCAGTAAGACCAACGAGCTTCATCATTTCCAGCACACGCTCAATGCGTTCATCATGTGTCCCGATATTGAAAACATCGAGGGGAGCTTTAATCAAATCGAGGACTGTCATTCTCGGGTTAAGGGATGCATAGGGATCCTGGAAGATGAGTTGCAGTTTCTTTCTCATTTCCCGCATCTCTTCCTTGTTGAGTCCTCTGAGATCTTTACCGTTATAGATAAGCTCTCCGGATGTTGGTTCAATAAGACGCAGGATGGAACGTCCAAGCGTGGATTTTCCACATCCTGATTCACCAACGACACCAAGTGTCTCTCCACGGAAAATATCAAGAGAGACGTCATCAACAGCATGCACATAACTCAGAGGTTTTCCGAAGAATGATTTCTTTGATACATAGTTCTTTGTAAGATGTTTTACAGAAAGAAGTACATTGTCACTCATTTTTCTGCCTCCTCATATTTCCAGCAACGCACATGATGACCTTCCACAGAAAAGAATGGAGGTTCTGTTTCAAAGCATTTACCTTTCGCATATGGACAGCGAGTGGAGAATCGACATCCGGCAGGCATATGCGAGAGATCAGGAACATTGCCATGTATCGTATAAAGTTCTTCATCACTGGACTGTGAAAGACGAGGAATGGATTTCAGTAGTCCATCTGTATAAGGATGAAGAGGATTGCTAAACAATGACGAGACATCAGCATATTCCATCTCTTTACCAGCATACATGACAAGAACGTAATCAGCCATCTCTGCGACAACACCCATGTCATGGGTAATCATCATGATGGAAGAACCCTTTTCCTCTTTGAGTTTCCTCATCAGTGAAAGAATCTGAGCCTGAATGGTGACATCAAGCGCTGTCGTCGGTTCATCAGCTATTAAAAGCTCGTTATGACCAGCAGAAAGAGCCATTGCAATCATCACACGCTGTCTCATTCCTCCTGAAAGCTGATGCGGATATTCCTTCATTCTCAATTCAGGTGAAGGGATACCTACATCACTGAGAATCTTGACGGCTTTTTCCGCTGCTTCTTCTTTCGTAATATCCTTGTCATGAATGCGGATAGCTTCGACAACCTGCTTTCCGACAGTCATGACTGGATTGAGACCAGTCATGGAATCCTGGAAAATCATAGAAATCCTGTTTCCTCTGATTTTCCTGATTTCATCAGGACTCATTTTCAGCAGGTTCTTTCCGTCAAAAAGAATCTCTCCTCCAGCAATCTCGCCAGAATTCCGGGGAATAAGACGGAGTATTGAAAGCGCTGTGACACTCTTGCCGCATCCGGATTCTCCAACGATGCAAAGGCAGCTTCCTCTATCGATGGAAAATGAAATTCCATCAACTGCAGTCACGGTACCAGTCTTGCCACTGAAGACTGTGGTGAGATTCTTAACTTCCAGTACCTTATCTTCCATATTTTCCTCCGTCATATTTCCTAGAACCTGCCCCAGCACGGGGCAGGAAGAATATCAGTCAGCAACCTTCCAGAGCCATACGCACTTGTTTGCATACAAGTCTACTGGAGGCTCAGGAATTCCAGTTATCCTATCACTGTGAGCAAAGAGGATATTCTGTGAATAGAGGTATACATAAGGAACCTGTTCCTTGATGAGAACCTGATACTGATCCATCAACTCATGTCTCTCCTCAGGATCTACAACAAGAGAGCTTTCCATACCGATTTCACCAAGTGTCGGGTCTGTAAGCTGTGAGAAGTTATTGAGGTATCCGACTGTTACGTTTGGAACACTCTCTGTAGGATCAACAGAACCCTGGAATCCGATGAAGCTGAAATCATATTCGCCATTTCTTGTGTTGGTAAGAAGTGTCGGGAAGTCGAGTGTCTGGATCTGAATATTGAGACCGATCTTCTGCAGGTCCTGCTGAATCAGGACGGCTGTCTTCTGTCCGATGTCTGTCCCAGTAGATGTAAGCATTACTAACTGCTTGGATGTATCAAATCCGGACTCAGCAATCATTTCCTTAGCCTTCTCAGGATTGTATTCAATAGGAAGAATTGCATCATTGAAGTACGGATGATCATCTGTAAGTGGTCCTGCAACCTTGCGCCCCTCACCCATCAGGAGGCTCTGTACAAGTACATCCTTGTTGATAGCAATGTTGATAGCCTGTCTGACTTCCTGCGGAATATGCTGGGTATTGACAACCATCGTCTGATATTTAAAAGAAGGAATAGACTCAGTTGTAATACCAGGTGTATTGCAAGCAGCTTCCCAGTCAGTAAGAGGGAGTGAACTATCAGCAGAAATAACATCAATCTCACCGCTGACAAGACCTGCAAGAAGGTTTGGAGCAGTAACAATACGATATACAAGACGGTCAAAATCAGGAGCGCCAAGATAATAATCCTTATTAGCCTTGAACTCTACTCTCTCACCGGAAATCTGGCTTTCAAAAATACAAGGACCTGCACCTACCGGATTCTGCCAGAAACGATCTGCTGCAAGATCAGCATCGGAGATATCTTTCAGAAGGTGATAAGGAATGATGTAGAAATCCCTGTTGATAAGAGCATAGATGATTGTAGGATCCATAGGCTGCTTGAGTGTGAACTCAACTGTATGGTCATCAATTGCCTTTACAGCGACGCTGTCAGGAGAAAGTTCCATTCCGGACTCATCCGTACCTGCAAAATACTGCATTCTGATGCGGCGTGGATATGCATACTCAGCAGAAGATGCAACCTGTGCAGAATATACTACATCCTGTGCTGTTACAGGTTCTCCGTCATGCCACTTTGCATTCTCATTGAGATGGTATGTGATAACATCACTCGTCTCATTCACTTCCCATGAGGAAGCAAGACGTGGCTCGAATGTTCCATCAGTCTTGATAATCATCAAACGCTCAAAAAGCAGATCAATGATGTTATCAGAGCCCTGATTAGTGGTATTCATTGGCATGAATGTATCCCAGTTACCAATCTGAGCTATCGTTACAACCTTTTCACCATTTCTTGTTGTGGTTGTAGCCGCAGCCTGTGCAGGAGCTGCTTCTTTTTCAGAAGAGCCACCAGCGAAAAGCGGACTGGCGAATGCAAGAAGCAGTGCAAGGACAACTGCTCCCTTTCCGATAGTTTTTTTAAGCATGGTTACCTCCTTCGCTTATTTCCTGATTTTCATTTTAGAATCGAGTGCATCGCGCATACCATCGCCCATGAAGTTTATGGAACAGACAGTAAGCACAAGAAGAATTCCTGGCGGTATCCAGAGCCAAGGACGCTGGGAAAGAACGACTATGGACTGTGCCGCATAGAGGATGTTTCCCCAGGATGCTTCAGGTGGCTGAACACCCATACCAAGGAAGCTTAGTGATGATTCTGAGATAATTGCACCGGCTGTTCTGAATGTGAAGTTGATCAGAACAGGAGCAAACGAGTTTGGAATGATATATTTTACAAGCAATCTGAAATCTTTTGTTCCGATTGCCTTTGCACTCTCAACATACTCCTTATTCTTGACCGAAAGTACATTTCCGTACATCAGTTTTGCGAAATCCGTCCAACCCAGAACACCGATTACAAGTGTAACAGTCCATACAGATGGTCCAAATATTGCGACAAGGACGAGGATGAGAATCATCGACGGGAAGGACATGAAGATAT
The DNA here is from genome assembly GCA_944392975.1 of uncultured Spirochaetaceae bacterium. Lineage (GTDB taxonomy): Bacteria > Spirochaetota > Spirochaetia > Sphaerochaetales > Sphaerochaetaceae > Ornithospirochaeta. The sequence goes on from CALXYN010000039.1 coordinate 8,096, forward strand.
CTGCAGAGCGCATGATGATAGTCTCCCAGATACCACCGTAATATCCAGCGATGAGTCCTAACGGTAAACCGATTATTAAGCTTATAACTGCCGAGATAAGTCCTACCTGCAAAGATACCCTTCCACCATAGACAAGGCGGGCGAAAACATCGCGGCCCAAATCGTCACAGCCAAGGATATGATCTTTGCTGGGAGCTGCATTGAAAGCCCAGACATCGGATGTATATGGGTCAAGTTCCATGACCATCGGTAGGAAAATGACAGCCAGAAGCTCGATAAGAATGATTACCGTGCCGACCATTGCCAGACGATGCGATGTGAATCGGTGGAAAACATCACGGTAGTAGGAATCAGCTTTTGCCTTTTTCTCCATAACTCACCTCGACTCTCTGATTTTCGGGTCAAGCAGACCATATACAAGGTCAACAATCACATTGCCGACCAGAACAGCAGCAGCTATAACAACAGTAATACCCATGATTGCAGGATAATCTCTAGCATTGATTGACTGCACCATCAGATTACCAAGCCCTGGCCACCCAAATACCTGCTCGGCAACAACAGCTCCACCAAAGAGGAAAGGAATCATTGTGCTGAGAACAGTTACTACAGGTATAAGAGCATTTCTCAGGCCATGGATGATGACAACTGAGCGCTCTCTCAGTCCCTTTGCCCTGGCTGTACGCATGAAATCTTCCTGGAATACCTCCAGCATGCTTCCTCTTGTCTGTCGGAGTATTGAACCGATATTGAATATAGCAAGGACAGCAGACGGAAGAACAAGGTGTCTCATCAGGGAAAGCACACTGCGTGTTCCAGAGTCGTACATACCACCCATTGGCAGCACTCCTGCCTTCACTGCAAAGATATAAATAAGTATCAGACCAGTGAAGAATGTCGGTGTCGAGGCACCAATGAAGGATAAACCGCTTGAGATATAATCCCACGCAGAATATGGTTTATAAGCACTCATTATTCCCAGCGGCACTGCTATTACTATCGCGATAAGAGTACTTACAATTGTTAAAAGAAGTGTCGGCCACAATCGTTCAAGCACCATCTCAGCTACAGGCAGTTTCGTTCGATATGAGTATCCCATATTCCCCTGCAACAAGTTTCCCAGCCAACGGAAATACTGGACAACAATCGGATCATCAAGACCCATCTGTTGCTCAAGTGCTTCGAGATCTGCTTGTGTAGCCATCGGGTCGGTGAGAATCATCTCCAGTGGAGATCCTGGAGCGAGACAGGAAATTATGAACACAAGAATCGTAATACCGAAGAACGTCGGAATAGCAATCAGTATTCGCTTCAGCGCATATCTGCCCATTGGCATTACCTCCTCCGAAAAGCTCGTATCCCTATTGATATTATCACCGCAATATCACTGATATTATCAGAGCTGATTTTTCAGCAGTCAATAAAAATTTTCAGGCTTATCAAAAAAAATTGAATCCTTGACATCAGTGATAACAGGTGTGAAAATTACAGTGTCCCTATAGATATTATCACTAGCAATCCTTTACATTCTGAAGGAGGAGATTTTATTTATGCGGGCATATGAACGTTTTCTCAATTATATTTCCTTTGATACACAATCTGATGAAAAATCAACGACTTTCCCTTCAACTGCAAAACAGCTGAGACTTGCTGAACATCTGAGAGATGAATTGAAAGCCATCGGTGCTGAAGATGCCACACTTGATGAAAATGGATATGTTTACGCAACCATTCCAGCATCTCCTGGATCAGAGGGAAAACCAGGTTTTGCACTCATTGCTCATATGGATACAGCACTTGAGCTACCAGGGGCAAACATAAAACCACAGATAATTGAATACAAAGGCGGGGATATTGTCCTCAATGAAAAACTTGGAATAACAACAAAGCTCTCAGATTTCCCGGATCTTGAGGAGAGTATCGGCGAACATCTGATTGTTACCGATGGAACCACGCTTTTGGGTGCAGATGACAAAGCGGGAATAGCTGAAATAATGACAGCTGCTGAACAGCTTCTTTCTGACACGACTCTGAAACATCCGAAGATTGTCATTGTATTCACACCGGATGAGGAAATTGGCCGTGGCGTTGATAAAATCGATATGTCAAAAATAACGGTACCTGTCGGTTTTACAGCAGATGGAGGAAAGGTCGGAGAGCTGGAATGGGAAACTTTCAATGCATCTCGTGTGGCTGTTACCATCCACGGTATTTCAGTACATCCAGGATATGCAAAGGGAAAGATGAGAAACGCCCTGCTTGTGGCAATGGAATACAATATGCTACTGCCACAGCATGAAATCCCTTTCTGTACGGAAAACAGAGAAGGTTTTTATCATCTTGCTGAATTCAATGGAACAATAGAAACTGCAGTACTTTCATACATGCTTCGCGATCATGATGCAAAAAAGCTCAAAGAACGGGAAGAAATGATGGAAAAAGCAGCCTCTTTCATTAAAAATAAGTATGGAGAGGATGCAATTGAAATCTCTATAACAGAAATGTACCGCAATATGGGGGAAGAAGTTTCAAAGCATCCAGAACTCATAAAAGCTGCAAGTAATGCGATGGAAAGCCTGGGAATCAAAGCAGACATCCAGCCCGTCAGAGGAGGTACGGATGGAAGTCGGCTTTCTTTCATGGGGCTCCCCTGCCCGAATATCTGCACAGGCGGACATAACGGACACAGCAGGCATGAATATGTATCCATTGAGTCAATGGACAAGTGTACGGAGATACTCATCCGTATTGCCGCAAAACTGGCTTGAAAGGAGAGGAAATGGAAGCGTCTGCCAAGACTGATATGGTTTATCAGTCAATCTTTGAGGATATCATCAGGAATGTCTATGATGACAATTCAATTCTCACAGAGAAGATGATGATAGACAAATACAATGTATCCAGATCTCCAGTAAGAGAGGCACTTCTCAGGCTCTGCAGTGAAGACATACTGCAGAGTGTTCCTCGCATGGGATACAGACTCACTCCTGTCAGTTTAAAAAACATTCTGGATGCCGGTGCACTAAGAATGATAATCGAACTTTCAGCAATGGATATCTATTTTCCATCCTTGAAAGAGAAGGAACTTGAAAAACTGGAAGAGCTATATAAGGATGGAGAGAAGATCGCAAATGAACACGATGCATACATTCACTGGGCGCTCAATAAAGAATTCCATCTCACATTGTGTTCCTTCAGCGGTAATAAATACTATACAAAAACACTTGATCAGCTGATGAAAGCATGTTTCCGCGGAGCAAACCAATACTATGGCCAATCCTGGAAACAGGGACTTCACAGAGAAGATATGAGATGGCACAGAAGGCTTATTGATGCAATCCGCGAAAGAAATAAAAAGAAGGCTGCTGAGATATTGACGGCAGATATAGATGACTATCTTGTAGCCTTTAAAGACGTCAAAACCTTCTCTCAGAGCCTTCACGCTGGCGAGTGAGATCACTCAAAAGCTGTCAATGCCTCGTCCACAATTGCAACAGCTTTATCAATATTCTCCTCTGAAGCAATAAGTGGTGGCACAAAACGAAGTACTGTATACCCCGCAGAACAGACCAGGAGACCATTCTTCATGCATTCTGCAATAACGTCGCGAGGTGAAATCTTAAGTTCTATACCGCGCATGAAGCCAAGGCCTCTTTCCTCTATACAAAGCGATGGATGCTTTGAGACAATCTGGCGGAGTTTGGCTCCAAGATACTCCCCTTTTCTCTCTACTTCCGCAGAAAGATCTGGAAGTTTTGAAAGAACGACTTCTGCTAAAGCTGCCGATGCCACATTTCCACCGAAAGTTGCCGCATGATCACCGGGGGAGAAAATTCCTTTCGCCCTCTTGAATGCAAGAACAGCCCCCATAGGGAGACCACCTCCAAGCGCTTTTGCAAGAGTAAGGATATCTGGTTCAACACCATAATGCTGGAAGCAGAAAGGTTTTCCAGTACGGCCAAGACCACACTGAACCTCATCGAAAATCAGCAGGGCATCAAGCTCATCTGCAAGTACCCGGAGTCCTTCCAGGAAAGATTTTTCTGCAGGAATGATTCCCCCCTCTCCCTGGAGTGGTTCAACAATGATCGCAGCAGTGTGCTCATCAGCCAGTGCCTTCACAGAATCAAGATTGTTGAAGTCCGCATAGACTACTGATGGAAGCATCGGGGCAAAACCCTTATGATACTTCTCCTGCCCTGTGACAGTGACAGCTCCATATGTACGGCCATGAAAGGAATGATTGAAAGAAATGATGACGCTCTTACCCTTCGATGAACCATATTTACGAGCCATTTTCAAGGCGCCCTCATTAGCTTCTGCCCCGCTGTTGCAGAAGAAGACTTCCTCAGAACCGGCAAGATCGTTGAGCATTTTGGCAGCATGAACTGCATGGCTGTTGTAATAGAGGTTGGATGTATGAAGTACCCCGCTCTCAATAACCTCAAGAAGCGCTTTCTTCTCATCTTCATTGCCATATCCCAACGCATTTACAGCGATGCCTGCAACGAAATCGAGGTACTCTTTTCCATCCTCATCTGTAAGGCATATTCCCTTTCCACTCCTGATTGCAATCGGGAACTGGGAATAGTTTGACATATAATTCTGCTTTCCAAGACTTACTATTTCCTGATTACTCATTTACTACCTCCGGGGTCACCATCGTACCAATACCTTCTGCTGTGAAAATTTCCAAGAGTATTGAATGCGGCAAACGTCCATCCAGAACGTGCACAGATTTCACACCTTTTTTTATTGCGTCCAGACAGCACTCGACTTTTGGAATCATGCCACCCTTTATTGTTCCATCGGCTATTAACTCGACAGCTTCTCGCGAATTCATCTTGCGGATAATAGATTTTGGATTGTCCTTGTCACGAAGAATACCTTCAACATCCGTCATGAAAACCAGCTTCTGGGCATTCAGTGCCCCTGCAATGGCGGAAGCAGCATAGTCAGCATTTACATTGAATGTCTGGGAAAATGCGTCAACCCCCACAGGCGAAATGACAGGAACATAATCTGCAGCGATGAGTGTATCGATGAGATTGCTGTTCACTTTTTCAATGATACCGACAAATCCCAGATCTCTGCCTTTTTCGTCAATTTTCTTTTTGGCAATCAGAGAGTGTCCATCCTTTCCATTGATACCGCACGCCTTGATACCAACAGCCTCCAGATTTTCAACAAGACTCTTTCCAATAGAACCGGAAAGCACCATTTCAGCAACACCTGCTGTTTCTGCATCCGTCACTCTGAGGCCATCAACAAAGACAGTTTCCTTTCCCATTTTATCGAGAAGTGCTGTTATTTCCTTTCCGCCACCATGAACAATGATTGGATTAAGGCCAAGATACTTGAGCATTGCCACATCCTTGATGACAGCCTTCTTCAATCTCTCATCAACCATTGCCGAGCCACCGTATTTGATGACGACAGTCTCTCCTGCAAACTTTCTGATATATGGAATGGCTTCAATGAGTATTTCAGCTTTTGCCTGTTCTTTCTCGTACATATCAGCTCCTGTAGTCTCCATTGATTTTCACATAGTCATATGTAAGATCACATCCCCAAGCAGTAGCCTTTCCAGCTCCCTGATGACAATCCGCAGTAACTACGATTTCTTTCTCAAGAAGTATTTTCTTGGCAATCTCTTCAGAGAAAGGAAGAGGTTCTCCGGCATGCACTGTCTCAATTGTACCTTGAGACGAAGAGAATGAGAGATCCACAAGAGAAGGGTCAAAGGCTGCACCGGAATAGCCCATTGCACAAAGGATCCTGCCCCAGTTTGCATCGGAACCAAAGAAAGCTGCTTTAACGAGAGAGGAAGAAATCACAGAACGTGCCATCAGCTTGGCATCTTTATCAGAGATGGCATTAACAACATTCATCTCAATAAATCTTCCAGCACCTTCCCCGTCGCGTGTTATGAGCTTTGCAAGTTCTCCAAGGACATAGTGGAAGCCTTCTTCGAACACCTCATACTCTGCGCTGCCATACTTTATCTCATCGTTTCCAGCCACTCCGTTAGCAAGTACTATACATGTATCATTGGTAGAGGTGTCTCCATCAACGGAAATCATATTGAATGTATCCTCGACTGTCTTTCCAAGAAGATCGCTGAGAGTGGATGAGGAAATCTTTGCGTCGGTTGTGACAAAGCAAAGCATTGTTGCCATATTCGGGTGAATCATGCCAGAACCTTTAGCCATTCCACCGATTGTCACAGTACATCCGCCTATATCAACAGAAACGGCGACTTCCTTTCTGAATGTATCTGTCGTGCAGATTGCATCTGCAGCCTCCTGCCCTCCTTTTTCTGTAAGAAGAGGTACAAGGGCCTCTGTACCTTTATGGATTTTCTCCATATCAAGAGGAACACCGATGACACCGGTTGAACATACATAGACCTTGCTCTTTTCCGTACCAAGAAGAGAAGCAGCATATGCTGCAGTCTCCTCGGCATCTTCAAGCCCCTTTTTACCTGTACAGGCGTTTGCATTGCCGCTATTCACGACCACAGCTTTTGCTACAGCATTTTTGGCAATTCCCTGATCCCAGATAACCGGGGCAGCCTTCACCGTGTTCGTTGTGAAAACTGCAGCTGTTGCAGCATCGCACTCCGATACAACGAGAGCCATATCCTTCTTGGATTTTTTGAGTCCAGCATGAATTCCAGCAGCTTTAAATCCTTTTGCAGCTACAACACCACCATCTATAACCTTCATTTCAATCTCCCTATCAAAGTGGGCAAGAGGCCCCTCTTTTGAGGCCCTCTGTCTCTTCGAGCCCAAATACTATATTCATATTCTGTACGGCCTGACCGGCTGCACCTTTAACAAGATTGTCTATTGCTCCCATCGCGATAATGTTTCCTGTACGCTTATCAATACGCCATGAGATATCAACAAGATTTGTACCTTTTACATAACGAGTTTCAGGTAGAGTATCGAGAAGTCGTACAAACGGTTCACCCTCATAAACTGAATATGCATTCCTGACATCTTCTTCCGTTACATCTTTTTCCAGCTTTGCATAGCAGACAGAAAGAATTCCACGGTTCATCGGAACAAGATGTGGTGTGAACTGCAGCACTATATTCTTCCCTGCAGCTTCTGAAAGCTCCTGCTCTATTTCAGGAGTATGCCTGTGCGTAGTCACACCATATGCCTTGATCGATTCATTGACCTCACAGAAAAGAGAACCAAGCTTCTCACCTCTTCCTGCCCCAGAAGTTCCACTCTTTGCATCGATGACAATACCATCTGTCTTCACAAGTCCGGCCTTAACAAGAGGATAAAGTGTCATTATGGAACAGGTTGTGTAGCAGCCAGGATTTGCGATAAGACGCTTGCCTTTTATTACCTCTCTGTGAATTTCTGGAAGACCATATACAGCCTTCTCAAGAAGAGACGGCGAATGATGCTCTGTCTTGTACCAGATCTCATAAGTTTCCTTGTCGTGTAGGCGAAAATCTGCACCGAGATCAATCACTGCAGATTTTTCCAGAATCTCATCTGTTACGATTCCAGATGCAAGTCCTGCTGGAAGAGACAGAAAAATCACATCAGCATTCTCTGTAGCCTTTTTTATATCATCTTCACGAAGCTCCTGATCGCATACGCCCTTCATTCCCGGATAGATATCTGAGAACTTTTTTCCTGCGTATGAATGAGAAGCGAGATACACCAGCTCTGTATCCGGGTGACCTGAAAGAATATGAACAAGCTCTGCACCTGCATAACCTGTAGCTCCAAGTATTGCTGCCTTTACCATGGTTCCTCCGTTACGATGGCATAATTATACATAAAAACTTGGCTTATGCTACTATCTATGCATAAATATTTAATAAAGATGAATAATCTTTTCCCAACCAATAAAAACAACTGGTTGTTTAAACGTGCAATGAATTACCGATACGCCAACATAGAGTTTATTATAAAAAAAATCCATCCT
>CALXYN010000040.1 GCA_944392975.1 uncultured Spirochaetaceae bacterium
GGATAGAGTTCTTACAATTGAAGATGGAAAGATAAAACGGGTCTCAAAAGAAAGGCCCAATGGCAAAATCATAGATAAAAAAGGTTTCTTGATTATCCCAGGGCTCTCTGATTTGCATCTGCATGCTCCTCAGTATGCATTTGCCGGCCTGTACATGGATGAGGAACTTCTGGAATGGCTTAACAATCATACATTTCCAGAAGAAGCAAAGTATTCTGACCATGATTATGCGAATAAAGCTTATTCTTCGCTCGTTGATGCACTGAAGAAAGGCCCTTCAACACGTGTTTCAGTTTTTGGAACAATCCATACTGATACTGTAATCCTTCTGATGAAAAAACTGGAGGAGGCAGGTCTTGCCGGTTTTGTCGGTAAAGTGAATATGGATCGCAATTCTCCTTCATTCCTGCAGGAAACGACAGATGATTCTGTAAAAGAAACAGAACGTTTCATCAGAATGACAGAGTGTTTCAGCAATATAAAACCAATTATTACTCCTCGTTTTGTTCCTTCTTGTTCCGATGATTTAATGCGAGAGCTTTCCAGAATTGTAAAGGAAAATGATCTTCCTCTGCAGTCTCATCTTGATAAGAATCTCTCCGAAATTGATTGGGTCAAGGAACTTTGCCCATGGTCCAGGAGTTATGGGGATGTATACAGGCATTTTGAAATGCTTGGTGAAAAGAGCATTATGGCTCACTGTGTATGGCTTAATGATGAAGAGATTGAGATTCTTTCCACTACTGGAACTTATATCGCACATTCTCCATCATCAAATACCAATCTGTCTTCGGGTATTGCTCCTGTAAGGCGTTATATTGAAGCCGGGTGCAAAATAGGTCTTGCAACGGATGTTGCCGGTGGTTCCTCACTTTCCATTTTCAGAATTATTCAGGATGCGATAGGTGTCAGCAAGCTCAGATGGAGGTTTGATGAAAAGAGTGGAAGTCCTTTGAAATTCGCTGAAGCCTTTTATCTTGCATCTAAAGGTGGTGGTTCATACTTTGGTAAAGTCGGGTCTTTTGAAGAGGGATATGATGCAGATGTCGTTGTACTCGATGATTCTGAGTCATCTGTTCTGCGGGGCGAACTCTCTCCAGAGGAACGACTTGAGTACTATGTATACAGACATGCAGAATGTCCTGTTGAATCCAAATTTGTGAGGGGAAGACTGATTTAAAGGTTGTTTGTTGTCTGTGATTATACACGCTGGTATAATCATCAGTATGATACACAACCCTATAATCCGAGGTTTTAATCCCGATCCCTCCATTACTTTCGATGGAAAGAAATATATAATTGCTACATCTACATTTGAATACTATCCGGGTGTAGCATTGTATACATCTGAGAACCTATGTTCGTGGAAGTATGAGACTTCTGTGATGACTAGTCGGAATGGTTTCTCGCTTCTTGGTGCTAAAAATAGCAGCGGTCTTTATGCAGCAACAATCCGTTTTCATAATGGCCGCTATTACATGGTGACTACAAACAAGAACGGGTTTGGTAATTTCATCTCTCATTCTGATTCGCTTACAGGTCCATGGTCTGAGGCGCTTTTCATCTCCAGGGATGGAATAGACCCGAGCATCATATTCCTTCCTGATGGATCTTGTTTTTATACACAGAACGGTAAAGGCGGCCTTTTCGGTGCTTTCATCGATCCCGAAAGCGGAAAGCTCTTGGAAAATCTCCGTCTTATTTCCTCTGGTCTTTCTGGTTATGCAACAGAAGCGCCGCATATATATCTCAAGGATGGAATGTATTATCTGATTTTTGCTGAAGGTGGTACAGAATACGGACATCATGAAGTTGTCGGGCGTTCCTCTTCAATTTATGGTCCCTATGAACTGAGGGAGAAACCGATTCTTTCGCACGTGGACCGTAAAGGCCATATGATACAAGCCACAGGACATGCCGATTTTATTGAATTATCAGATGGACGATGGATAGCTGTATTCCTTGCAATCAGAGTACCTGGTAGAGCACATCTGCATAATCTTGGGAGAGAGACATTCATGGCAGATGTCACATGGCAGGACGGCTGGCCAATTATCGGAAAAAATGGTTGGGTAGAACTTGATGAACCTTTTTCAATAGAAACTATACCGATAAAGGATGAATATATATCATTTGAGAGTGATATTGCTGCATCCTCTGCTCTTCGTGTACGAGCTGAAAATGCATCAAACTATAAAAGAATTGGAGATAATCTGCTTCTTCATGGAGGTGATACACTTTCCAAAGAAAAAGGGGAACCAGCACTTCTTCTGCTGCGGCAGACGGAATTTGTCTCGGCTTTTTCTGCAACTGTTAGAACGGATGAAACTCTGACAGGAAAGGCTGGAGTTTCTGCTTTTTATAATAGCGATTACCATGCAGATCTTTTTGTGGAAAAAGCTGAGGATTCTCTCAGGCTCTCATTCCGCAGGAAGATACATGATCTGGAAGTTGTTGTGTGTGAGAAAATCATATCGCTTTCTTCTTCTGTCAGATTTGAAATAAGAACAGACAGCGAGTGGTATGTTTTCTTTGCTGATGGCAATGAGATTGGCAGAGCTTCAATTGCTTCCTTTGCCACAGAAGGAACAATGTATATGACATTTACAGGAACTCTCCTCGGTATATTTGCAGAGGATGGAGATGGTATCTTTGTTGATGGATTTGGTTTCAAAGGAGAATAAAGATGGAAAATTCACAGGAAAGCCGGGTGGCTGTTATCGGAATAATCGTAGAGGACAAAAACAAGGCAGATGAAGTCAACAGCCTTCTTCATCAGTACAGCCAGTATATTATCGGGAGAATGGGACTGCCGTATAGAGAAAGGAAGGTGAGTATCATCAGTGTTATCATTGATGCTTCTTCTGATGTGATCTCTGCTCTATCGGGAAAACTAGGAAGAATCCCTGGCATATCGAGCCAGACTCTCTATACAAAAGTCTGAGAATCCTTCAGACCGGAATACTCTTGCCAATAAATGGTGGGAGTATTCTCTTTATATGAAACATATCAAATTCATATGTTATTGATCTGTGACTCTATCGAATAGAGATGAATTCAGAATTGTTATATGAGAATATTCGAATAGTATTTCTATCGGTACCGAATAAAACTTCACTATAAAATGATTATTATGATTTTGAAATGACTATTAAATACATGTTTTTAACATAATAATTGATATTTAATACATAAATTATAATTTTGAATTATGATTGAACAATACTAAAATAATTTTAAACAATATGAATCTTATGAAAATTTAATACAGATTTTGTATCTAATCATTGCATGTCTGCAAAACAGTACCGGTTAACCATTATGGATTCAGCTCATCATGTTCAGGTTGGACTATATCAAGGTAAATATTGGAGCAGGAAAATTCAGAGTGCAAAACCTGAATTCTCTTGCTCATTAAATCATTTCATATCACCTGCAACGATAGACGATCATTGAGGAACTTCCGGAAGTGTAGCGCTTCATTTCATAAAGCTCCGGAAAGGCCTTTATCAGATCAGATAGTTTTGAATATCCATAGTTTTTGGTGTTGAATTCTGGGCGGACTCTCTTGATGTAATTACCAGCCATCGTCAATGGTGTGTAGCCATCATCATCCTGAAATTTTTCATAAGCTATTCCCAGTAGATTGTGAATCTCCTCAATGTCTGGATATGCAAATCCAACATGAAGGGTAATTGGGTCATCATCTGTTTTCTTGTTTGTCTTCTTTGAGCCTTTCTTGCTTTTATTCTCCGGATTGTTCTTTGAAGAAGCAGGGGAGTCAAGATTCTCAAGGTAAATGAAGTTGTCACAGGCAGAACAGAAAGCTTCCGGAGTCTTCTTCTCACCAACTCCGATTATATAGATTCCAGATTCTTTCAGCCTTACTGCAAGCGGAGTGAAATCACTGTCAGAAGATACAAGTACAAAAGCATCGTACATCCCTGTATGAAGTAAATCCATTGCATCGATTACAATTGCAATATCCGTTGTGTTTTTGCCAGCCACGTAATCAAACTGCTGTTCTGCCTTGATTGCAAGACGTTTGATTTCATCTTCCCATTTTGCAAGTGTACGTTTTTTCCAGTTGCCATAGGCTTTCCTGACTACAATGCGACCGTATGTGGATACTTCATGAAGAACTTCCTCGAGCTTCGTCAGTTGGGTATTATCTGCATCAATAAGAACAACCATTTTCTGAAAATCGTTCATTTCTACGTTCATGTTCTGAATATAACATGCTCTACCACATTTTGTCCGCGAAAAGAGGATGAAGAATGTATGTATAAAGTAATTATATATAGATTAAGAAAATATAATAGTTTACTGTGATGGCTTACAAAGAATATAAGTAGTCATTACGAACTAATAATTCATGTTTTTTTAATGGGCTGCAAACTTATACATCATTTTATAGCATGAATTAATAAAGATGTTGCTTGCAATCGAGCACAATAATGCGGTATGCATTACATACCTGACTTATTTATAAAACATATTAGGAGTTTTTATGTTTGTTCTTGATACTGCTGCTTCCGTTGCAGAGGAGGCGGATTTCGTTGCGGCTGTGGAGGAAATCTCTAACGGATTAAATTCAAGTTTTCATATTCCAAGAATTGTTGTTACTATCGCAATCGCTGTTTTGATTATCATTATCGCGAAAATTCTTTGTTATATAATCAAACGTACATTGAAGAAAATTGCGAACAGAGGTCTGAAATTCACCATGATAATGGCGCAGCTCGTAAGCAAGCTCTGTTCTGTTTTAATCTGGATTATAGCAATCGTTGCAGTTCTTGGTATTTTCGGTATAGACCTTACCCCAGTACTCGCAGGTCTTGGAATTACTGGTGTTGTCTTAGGCTTTGCGCTCCAGGAATCAATAAGTTCTCTGTTCAGTGGAGTGATGATTGCTATAAACAATCCGTTCCGTGTCGGAGACTGGGTTGATATTGGCGATATCTCCGGAACTGTTGTTGCCATGGATCTGATGTGCGTCACGCTTTCAGCTGGTGACAACAAGAAGATTACCATGAACAACAAGAATGTCTGGGGAAACACTATCATCAACTATTCGTATATTGATAAGCGGCGTCTGGATATGACAGTTACTGTCCGTTATTCCGATGATCTTGAAAAAGCAAAGGATACCATTCGCGACCTTATTGCAGGTTATCCTGAGATTCTCAAGGATCCGGCTCCGCTTGTGGAAATCGGTTCCTATAATGATTCTTCAATAAGCATCTATGTTCGCCCATGGGTATCTCCTTCTGATTACTGGAAGGTATACTGGCGTTTCAATGCGGAAATTCTCAAAACCTTACAGGCAAATGGTATTGATATGCCATTTAATCAGCTTGATGTGCATATAATCAATAACTGAGTTTTTCCTTACTCAAGGCCGCAGTAATGCGGCTTTTGTTTTTCCTATGGAAATAGAAAGAGCGTGGAGAATGCCCCACGCTCAATATTACTGATTTACCAGATTATTTTTCCAGTTCCAATGTCATTGTAGTTCTGTCTGCAATCTCTGCAGGTCCGAAGTATTGAACAGGACCAGGGTAGGTATAGCATGTTTCTCTTGCCCATGTGTCCCTGTGTTTTTCGAAATACTTGAATGGCCCTCCATTGAGATCTATAAGAGCTTTCTTGATGACAGGCTTGTCTTCTCCTCCTCGTCTTTCGATATCCATCATCTTGGTAATAGGCATGCCTCCTGCTTTCCATTCATCAACACCTTCTGCGAGGTTCCTGACTGATGAAAGATAACCTGTGTATCCATAGCTTATGAGGAGGAATGCAGTGTAGCCAAGAGAATAACAGTAATCGGAATCGAAGTTTGACGGGAATGCAGCCCTTCCCTCATAACCGAAGAAGTGGTGAAGAGGGCTGAATTTCCCGCTGTATTTTCCTTCCTGCTTTCTCTTATTCAGCCTGTTGCGGACAATGTTTGAAAGAAGTTTTTCCGTTTCAATTCTAGAAACCTGTACATTCCCATGAGGATCTCTGTCCATAAGAAGCTGTTCCTGTATATCCAGAGGCAGAAGATTGAAGACCTTCATTGATTCTACAGATAAAGCAGCAGTAAGGAACCCGAGTTTCTCATCCCATGTAGGGAGCTTGGTAAATCTTTCTCCATGCTTGCCAAGAGTATCATTGATTTCCTCAAGGAGCTTTTTGACTTCTGGTACGAATTCGATAAGGCCCTCAGGAACAATTACAATACCGAAGTTGTATCCAAGCGTAGAGCGGGCCATGACGCTATCTGCAATATAATCTGCAATTGCATTAAGCCCCATTCCCTTGGCTTCAACTTCTTCAGAAATAAGACAGACATTTGGATGTGTCTCAAGAGCACATTCAAGTGCAATATGGGAAGCAGATCGTCCCATCAGTTTTATGAAGTGCCAGTATTTTTTCGCGCTGTTTGCATCGCGGGAAATATTTCCAATAAGTTCAGAGTAGGTCTTTGTTGCTGTATCGAAACCAAATGATATCTCGATATCATCATTTTTAAGATCACCATCAATTGTTTTCGGACATCCAATGACCTTTACCGGAACATCATGTTCAGCAAAATACTCTGCAAGGACAGCTGCATTTGTATTTGAATCATCGCCTCCGATGATGACGATTGCATCCATTTCATGTTTTTTGGCAACTTCAGCAACAACTTTGAATTGCTCTTCCTTTTCGAGCTTTGTGCGGCCAGAACCAATCATATCGAATCCACCGGTATTGCGATACTTGTCAATTGTCTCACCGGTTAGTGTGATGTAGTTATCATCAACAAGGCCTGAAGGGCCCCCTTTTAAACCGAGAAGTATACTTTCCGGATTATCTTCTTTCATTGCATCATAAAGGCCCGCAATGACATTGTGTCCGCCAGGAGCCTGTCCACCAGAAAGTATTACACCAATAACATGTTTTTTCTTCTCTGCAGTGCTTTCACCTTCAACGAAGTACACTTCATTCATACCATAGGTTTTTGGAAACAATGCAGCAATTTTTTCCTTGTCGGAAGCGGCTTCCGTCTTTTCCCCTTCATGAACGGTGATTCCTTTAGTGCCGGCACGCAGCATCTTTGGAAGCTTTGGCTTGTATTCATAACGTGCTTTCTGAAGCAGTGAAATATCCATCAGATAACCTCCTCTTTATATTCATTGTATGCGATAGAACGTTTAGTTTCCATAAAAAGGCGAACTGACGAAGTGTATTTTTATGTGTTAAAGTGTGGATATGATACGACTCTATATTGATTCTGATTCACTTCCCGTACGTCATCGGTCAATTGTAATCAAGCGGATTATCAAAAATGGTTATGAAGCATGGTTTGCTGCTGACCGGAAACTTCCTGATGTATTAAAAGCGATTGAGGAGGATAAGAGAGTCAGAAGAAGTGCTTTTCGTGAAACACTCACAAGAGAGGAGGCGAGGAAAATAGGTTCTGGAATCCATATGGAGGTTGTAAAAAGTGGGGCAAACAGTGCCGATGACCGTCTTGTTGAACTTGCTTTGGCTCCAGCTCTTGCCATTACTCACGACATTCCTCTTGCCGAAAGACTCATACAGAAGGGTATTACTGTCATCGATGACAGGGGAAACACTTTCTCTGAAGAAAATATTCGCAAGCGGATGTCAGAAAGAGAGAATAATGCAATTTTCAGGGAGATGGGGCTTTTTACCGACAAGTCGAAACATTTCGATGAAAAGACAATTCATGCATTTTCTGCGGCTTTTGATAAAGCTCTCATGAACCTTGAGAAGCTTGCCGGTACTCCCTAGGACTCATTCCTTCATATGCCGCGAAAGATGAGGAGAAGAGGGAAGCACGACTGAAACCGACAGATTCTGCTATCTCATGAATTGTTGATGTGCTGGATGAAAGAAGTATTTTTGCATATTCCATTTTCATGGCTCTGACTTTCTCTCCTGGGGATTGCTTATAGTATTCTTGGCAGAGCCTTGTAAGATGAGAGCGGCTGCAGTTCATGATTGAGCAGAGATCGTCAACTGTCCATACATTCTCTAGATGCTGGGATACCTTGTTCCATAGATCTGCAAGCTGGGCACTCCGGCTCCTTACGATTGTATTTTCAGCAGCGGGCTTAAGCATTCTTCTTACAAGATGAGTGAAAAGTCTCTCAGACTGATCAAGGCCTGCTTCGTCTCTGTCAGAACCTGTAAGATCTTCCTTTATAATCATTCTGATGAGTTCTCTGAGAAGTGCGACCTGATTTATAGGGAGCACTCTGTAGTCGAAATCCGGATAGGGAATCAGTGCTGAAGATGGTCCAAGCATCATCCATATATGTTCAAATGGTTCCGGTCCTAGTGTCTCCTCTCTATGTCCTTGTCCGTCGGGACCAGATATGAAGGCCTCTCCCTGCCCGACGATTATCTCTGTATCATCCTCCATCACGATTCTTCCTTTTCCGGAAAGGGTGAGGATTACAATCGTAAAACCTTTCTTGCTGATCCTCTCAACCCAGAAATCTGTATCAAGAACACCATATCCTCCCTGTTTTATTTCCATGAGGGTGAAATTCTGGCGTTTAAGAAGAGTATGGCTGAAATGCCATTGTTCAAAGTTTTTCGGAGAATGGACGATTTCACGAGAGTATATCATGCATCTAATTGTACACCATTATTGGTAATCATTGCTAAGTAACACGAGTGAAGTTTTTCTTGACAGCTGAAATTTCAGAAGTATAATTTCAGTATACAGAAAACGTTTTCTATTTCTTTTCTATTTCTATCATAAAAAAAGATTATGCCTTGTAGAAAACGTTTTCTATAAGGAGTGTTTATGTACTTTCCGATAATACCAGAACCGAAACACACGAAACAATTTGAGGGGAGAATTGATGCAAAAGAAATGTTCAATTCCTTTTCTCTTACGACAATCGGAGATGACAATCGGATTGATAAGTACCTCCTTTCGCATAACATTATTTTCTCAAAGAGAAAAAGTGAAAAGGGGATTTGGAGTCTTACCTCATCTGATAATCTTAAAGAATTGCATGTTAATGGATTTGACTCATATTATCTCAGTATATCTCAAGATGGTATTATCGCTTCTTCAGAAACTGAACGTGGTTTGTTCTATTCAATTATTACTCTTATAAAACTTGTTGAATGCTATACAGTTGAGGCTCTTCCTGCTGTTGAAATCAAAGATTGGAGCGATGCAGAAATACGGTGTGATTATCTTGATTTGAGGTCAATTCATCCTCCCTTTGAACACATACTTGAAAATATAAAAACAATTGCCGAGGCGAAGCTTAATGGAGTCGTAATAGAGTATGAAGATAAGCTTCCAATAGGTGAGCCTTTTAATGTACATAATGATTATTTTTCATTCACGGATGAAATGCTTAATAAATTGAAAGACTGTTGCAAACAGAATTTCATTGAGATTATTCCATTACAGCAATCATTTGGACATCTTGAATACATCCTAAAAAAAGAAAAGTACATGTATCTGCGCGAGGTAGAGTCTGCAGTAGGTGAGATGTGTCCATTAAGAAATGGTGCGTTCGATGTTTCAAAGGCTCTCATCGAAGCCATGATAAAGCGACATCCTGAATCAAGATTTCTGCATATAGGTTGCGATGAAGTTTGGAGTCTTGGACAATCAGAGGAATGTAAAACTGATGGTAGAACAAAAAATGAAATTTTCATTGAATATGTAAATAAATTGATTGACGTGGTCTGTAAATGTGGAAAGATTCCGCTTTTTTGGCACGATATGCTTGAAAATGCATCGGAGGACGAATTATCGCGCCTTGATAAGAGGGCAATTATCTGCATATGGAGTTACAATGGAAATGATCTTATTGCCAGGGTTGATGATTTTATTACAAAACTCGATTCGTTAAATCTTCATTATTGGGCATGTCCGTCAGTTCGATGCTGGGATGAAGACGACAGGCAGAATTATCCAGTACTTACACAACGGCTGAAAAACATCTCAAACTGGAGTACATGCATCTCCAGACACAATATAAAAGGTGTGATAAACACAAACTGGGCTGCATGCTTTGCACTTGGAAAACCATATGGAATTTATGAAAGTAGTTTCTATACAATTTATTACGCTGCTGAAAGATGTTGGAATACTGGAGCAAATTCAAATTCTTTTATGTATCGTTTTCTTGATTTCTTTCATGGCTACAAAGATGAAAATGGCAATCTAGAGAAACGTGGATGGACTAATGAGGATTTTTATCAAATACTGGCATCTCTTGATGGCAAATTAAAGCGAAACAGTAGAATTGCCCATTTGATTGCTATTCTTAGGCTTTTTGAATTGCCTACGAGAAGATATTTCCCACTGACCGTCGTTCTTTATAGAAATGAATTTTTTAAATCCTCTGATGAAGTAGGATCTCTTAAAAATAAATTAGAGTCAGTAAAGATGACTCTTGAAGATGTCAAACCCTTACTCATGAAGGAACTCTCGTTTTACCTTGATGATTATGCTGTCAAACAATTCATAAGATCTCGTTATTTGGTAGAGGAATTGCTTGTAAAAAAAGCAGAGGAGATGGTGAATTCTGATGAATAAATATGGCAAGATAACAATACGAGATGTTTCAGAAAGAGCAAATGCTTCTATTGCAACGACATCACGTGTTTTGAACAACACTGATTATCCTGTAAAACCTGAAATGAGAAAAAGAATACTTAAAGCTGCAAAGGAACTTGGATATACTCCAAACCTTCTCGGTAAAGCTTTAAAAACAGGAAAAAGCCATGAAATAGGAGTTGTTGTACCTTCTCTTCTCAATCCGTATTATGCCGAGGCTGTGACAGGTATTGAAAGAATATGTAGCGCAAGAGGTTACAATCCTGTTTTCTGTAGTTCTGATAACAGCCCAGATAAGGAACTTGCAAATGTAGAATTTCTAATACGTATGCGTATGGATGGAATAATCATTTCCAAAATTGAATATGGAGATGAGGTTATTGATCGCGTTAATCAGGCCGGAATAAGTACTGTATATTTTGATCAGCCTGTTTCAAATGAAAAACTATCATGTGTTACGTATGACTTTTTTGAGGCGGGGAGAATGGCCGCTGAATATCTGACAAGCAAAGGGCATAAGAAAATAGCTTTTTTCTCTTTGCCATTTGACAGGCAGAGTCGTATCAGTCGTTATGAAGGTTTCAAACATGGGTTAAAAGAAGCTGAGGGGTATTTATATCTCGATTCTTCTAGTTCTTATGAGGGCGGAGAGTTCCTAAGGGAATTTGAAGCAGGAGAAAGGCTCGTATCAGATTTTCTGGAAAAATCTGAAGCTTCCGCTGTTGTTGCAATAAATGATCTTATTGCGATAGGGGCTATGAATGCTTTCAGTAAACGAGGTGTTTCTATTCCAAATGATATTTCTGTTGTTGGTCTTGATGATATTTCATTTGCAACAATGTCGAATCCAGCATTGACAACTGTAAAGCAGCCATCTTACGAAATGGGAAGTATTGCAGCAGAAGTATTAATTGATGGATTAGAGGGTAAACGTCATAAGCCGGAAATAATAAAAATGCTTCCGAAATTAGTAGAGAGGGATTCTGTATGCATACATGTATAATTGATGCTCATAATCATCCTGATTGGTATGGAAAAAATGTCGATCAATTCATCCAAGAGATGGATGAATTGAATATCCAGAAATGTTGGCTTTTAAGTTGGGAAGCTCCATACGATGAAGTTGATCCAGATCAGTTTAATGTTCTTAGTGAATCACCTTATCGCTCAAGACGCGGTCCAGTTGATTTCTCGCGTTGTCTAGCATACAAAGAGAAGTATCAGGATCGTTTTTATCTTGGATATGCACCAGATCCTCGAAGCCCTGAATGTATTGACAATCTGGATGCTGCTATTGCTCTTTATGGAGTAAAGATTTTTGGAGAAGTAAAAATACGTACAGTATATGATAATCCAGACTGTATTGATGTTTTTAGATATTGTGGAAAACTTGGGCTTCCGGTAGTCCTTCATATAGAAAATCCAAGTTATACAGGAAGCAAATATCCCAGACGTAGTTATTGGTATGGTGGTGGTCTTGAAGCTCTTGAGAGGGTTCTAGAGAAATGCCCAGAGACAAATTTTATAGGACATGCGCAAGCATTCTGGGCGGGTATTTCTAAAGAAGGGGCTCTCCCCGGAGAATCCTATCCAACTGGAAAAGTAATACCAGGAGGAAAGATCCCTGAACTTCTTCATAAATATGGGAATCTTTATTGTGATCTTTCTGCAAATAGTGGATTGAATGCTCTCCGAAGAGATAGGGAATTTGCAAGGAATTTTCTATTAGAGTTCCAGGACAGATGCTTATTTGCTCGTGATAAGTTCGGAAACGAACTTCAGAGTTTTTTAATGGGACTGGATCTTCCAGAAACAGCGCTATCGAAGATTCTAGGAGGTAATGCGATAGGGCTCCTGCATGGATGATTCAGAATTGATGAACAAACCTATAAAAAATGGAGGTAGGTTATGAAGAAATGGATGATGGTCTTATTAGTGATTTTGCTTTCATTGTCATCTCTTTTTGCAAGTGGTTCTTCTGAATCAGGAGAATCAGAAAAGACTACCATCAGATTCATGTGGTGGGGATCTCAGACTAGGCACGATCAGACAATCAAAGTAATTGAGCTTTTCATGGAAAAAAATCCTGATATCGTTGTTGAGTATGAATATGGTAGCTTTGAAAATCATTTTGATAAGATTCTTACAATGATGACAGCAGGAGATGCCCCTGACGTATTCCAGAACTCAACGGCTTATATTCTTCTTCACGCTCAGAGTGATCAGCTTCTTGATTTTACTCCATATATTGAAAGTGGTGCTATTGATCTTAGTGACTGGGATGATGTTTTCAAGACTTTGGGAGAAGTTGAAGGCGGAATATATGGGCTTACAATGGGTAATTCAGCTTTCGGAATGCTTTATGATCCTGTACTTTTTGAAGAAGCCGGTATACCAATTCCTACAAATGACTGGACATGGGATGATTATCACGAAACATTAAAGCAGATAAAAGAAAAGACAGGGCTTTATGGAGATTCTTGCTACCCAGCATCGATGATTGAAGGTTATGTGATGTTCCTTCGCCAGCATGGATATCCTGGCCTTTTTAATGCTGACCGAAATGGACTAGCTTATGATGGAACAGATCTTTGGGTTGAGTATTTTACAAAACAACAGGAGATGATTGATAAAGGGTATGTAATGCCTTATGACCAGGCAATAGATTCAATCATCAATTTTGAACAGTGTGGTCTTGCCCTCGGAACGGCTGGAATGCTTGGATGTATTAATAGTAATCAGGCAGTAGCTATTGCAAATGCGAAAGGTTCAGCTGTTGCCTTGAATTCATACCCTCATATGGAAGGGGAAACTCAGCCAGGCAATTTCATTGGACCAACAATGTTCCTCAGTGCGGCTAAGACAACAGAGCATCCTGAAGCTGTTGCGAGATTTATTGATTTCTTCCTCAATGATGTTGAAGCAAACGAAATTATGATGATGGAACGTGGAGTTCCTGCAAGTGCTGAAGTAAGAAGCGCTCTTGAACCTCAGCTTGATAGCGTGGCGGCTGATTCTTCCAGATATGTTGGAATCGTAGCTGAAACAGCAGTTCCTTTCGATAATATCTATCCATCGGCATATAACGAAATCCTTGATCTTTATAGAAGAACTGTCGAGGACATGATGTTCGGTCGTGTTTCGATTGAGGAGGGTGGAAGAGCATTTAACGAACAGGCTGCAGCCTTGCTTGCTGAATAAGCTGTAATATGTTTGGAGGGTACGTGTGTCTGGAAAACCATTGAGATTCAAAATCAATAGTAATGATATTACTGGGTATTTATTAATCAGTCCCTGGTTGATAGGATTTGCAGTTTTTACACTGTTTCCATTGATATCATCATTCTTGTACTCATTAACGGAATATAATCTATTGTCTTCACCAGAGTTCGTTGGTGTTGGAAATTACTTACAGGCTTTTGAAGATGGTAGGTTTTATCAGAGTTTCAAGGTTACTTTTACATATGCGTTGGTCCATGTACCCTTAAAACTTGTTTTTGCCTTATTTGTTGCAATGCTTTTCAATTGTGATAGGAGGGGAGTGGGAATTTATCGGTCTCTTTACTACCTTCCTTCAATTGTCGGTGGAAGTATTGCAGTGTCTGTCATGTGGATTCAGATGTTTGGATCCACAGGCGCATTCAATTCCATTCTTGGAAAAATTGGAATTGAGACAACAACTAATTGGATAAAGAATCCACAGACATCACTTGCGGCTGTTATAATACTTGCAGTATGGCAGTTTGGTTCTCCCATGCTTATTTTTCTTGCTGGGCTTAAACAGATACCAAGGACGTATTATGAAGCGGCTGAAATAGATGGGGCAGGTGCAATTCGGAGATTTATAAACATCACTTTACCATCTTTGACACCAGTGATTTTCTTTAATCTTGTTATGCAGCTTATTAGTGCATTCATGGCATTCACACAGGCATATATAATTTCTGGAGGTGCTGGTGGTCCTAGTGATACAACACTTTTCTATGCCCTTTATATCTATCTTCAGGGCTTCCGATATGGGAGGATGGGATATGCCTGTGCTCTTGCTTGGATAATCATAGTGCTTATCGCCATTGTGACGGCAATTCTTTTTAAAACATCAGGAAGATGGGTTTTTTATGGTGAGGATGAATAGGAGGGCATATGAAAGCGCAATCAAAACTAAAGAAAATTATTGTCACAATCATATATCATGGGTTTGTTATACTTTTTGGTTTCATAATGCTTTATCCAATTCTTTGGCTGATTATGAGCTCGTTCAAACCTTCAGATGAGGTTTTCAGGAATGCATCCTCATTGATTCCAGAGCATTTTACTTTCTCTAATTACATTGAAGGTTGGAAGGGTTTTGGAGGTACATCATTTGGAACTTTTTTTAAGAATTCTCTCTTTGTCGCTTCAATAGCAACGATAGGACAGGTTGTTTCCTCTTCAATTGTTGCTTATGGATTTGCCAGAGTCAGGTTCAAAGGCCGCAGATTTTGGTTTGCTGTACTGGTAATGACAATGCTTATTCCTTCTCAGGTGTTGATGATTCCTCAATATTTACTTTTTAACAGTTTTCATTGGATTAATAGTTATAAGCCTTTGATAATTCCTGCATTCACAGGTTTACCGTTTTTTATATTCCTGATTATGCAGTTTATAAGAGGTATCCCGAAATCAATTGATGAATCTGCTTTAATGGATGGCTGTGGGCATATAAGAATTTTTTCTTATATGATTCTTCCATTAAGTGTTCCTTCAATAATTACATCTGCTGTTTTTGCTTTTTATTGGAAATGGGATGATTTTATGGGCCCTT
>CALXYN010000041.1 GCA_944392975.1 uncultured Spirochaetaceae bacterium
ATAGAACCTGTTCTTTGCTTCTTCTACAATATTCACGCTCTCCATCCACTCCGGCCTCAGTTCAAGCTCTATTCTGTCCATCGGAATCCTGGACTGGACAAGAGAAGGCATGAAACCAGGGCTCATTGCCGTTATCTGGAAAGGAACATCTGCATTAAGAACAAGGTGACTATCAGTTACAAGTCCCTGGAAGTAAATCGATGAATCATATGGTATGGAAGCAATGAAAAGACGCGAAGGCAGTATCTCCACAAGAGAAGGAGAAATCGTCATTCCATCTTCCACATCAACAGTCATTTCTGTAGTCTCATACAGCGGTGAAGTGAAGCGGAACACGTGCTCACCGGTTTCTGTGACCATCATTGATCTTATAAGCGATGCTGGAAGTCCATCGACAGAGACTGACACAACGCTTGGGATATCGACATGGACAACAACTGTATCTGAGCTCTTCACGAAAGGCCTCAAAGCATTAAGAAGTGCTTCGAATTCCGATGAATCATCAGAAGAAATAAAGAGGCTTCTGTGAACGACTTCACCGTTGACATATACCTCACTCTCGCTCATAAGCCCGTCTTCATGCAAATTGGCCACTATCAGCAAATCAAGATCTTCCCGGATCATCAGGTAATGGAAAGCATCCGCATCCCCCCTGGAAAGAAAATCAAGTTCATTGTCAGAAAAGGACACATCAACAAGCTCTAAACTGAGCGTACCATCCCATGTCTCTGCATTTTCATTCTCTTCCGGATTCTCAAGAGCATCAAATGACTCATTCTGCCTGAGCGATGAGATTGCTGTGTCCCTTGCTCTCTGCTCCTCTCTTGCAGCCTTTTCACTATATGAAGAGATTGCGCTTTCTGATGTTACAGGTCCAGAGAGGACGGAAAGGACATCAGAAATCAGCGCTGAGTAAGTCTCATCGCTGCAGACAACCGCAGTACGGAAAGGTGCTGCTGCCAAGAAGCAAGGCAGCAGCAATAAAACAAGAAGTAAGCTAAACTTCCTTCTGGAAATGCAGGTAGCTTTCAATAAAGTCATCAATCCCGCCATCCATTACAGCACTTATATTACCTGTCTGACATCCTGTGCGATGATCCTTGACAAGGGTATACGGCTGGAAAACATAGCTTCTGATCTGGTTACCCCAGGAGATATCCTTCTTCGCAATGGCATCCTTCTGTTGCTCTTCCTCCCTCTTCTTCTGATAGTATTCATAAAGGCGGGAACGAAGCATCTTGAATGCCACATCCTTATTCATATACTGGCTTCTCTCATTCTGGCACTGGACTACAATACCTGTCGCATAATGCGTGATACGTACGGCACTGTCGGTCTTGTTGACGTGCTGTCCTCCGGCGCCTCCTGCACGATAAGTATCGAGCCTGTAATCTTCAGGCTTGAGTTCAATTTCGATATCATCATCGACTTCAGGAGAAGCATAGACAGAAGCAAATGAGGTGTGCCGGCGCTTTGCAGCGTCAAATGGAGAGATACGAACAAGACGATGAACACCAGCCTCTCCTTTCAGATAACCGAAGGCATAAGGCCCTGAGATTTTGAGAGAAACACTCTTTACTCCACCTTCATCTTCCTGCATATCCAGGACTTCACACTTAAAACCATGGCGTTCTGCCCAGCGTGTATACATTCTCATGAGCATCTGAGTCCAGTCCGAAGCCTCATTTCCTCCAGCTCCGGAATGAACAGTAAGGAAGACATTGTTCTTGTCATTCTTACCATCAAGGAGAGTCTTCAGGCGCAGAGGCTTGAATTTCTCATCAAGCTTCTCAATCTGACCTTCAAGCTCCTCTCGTAAAGACTCATCATCCTCTCCCTGATAAAGCTCAATCAGTTCTTCTGTCTCATTGATTTCGTCTATGAGTTCTTTCCAAGGATAGTATCCATCCTTGAGCATATTGAGATTCTGAAAAGTCTTCTCAGCTTTCTCGGAATCATTCCAGAAATCAGGCTGAGCAGTCTCCTCTTCAATCTTCTTTATTTTCTCTTCAGTCCCGGCCTCTTCAAAGACGCCTCCATACTGTGTAGGCTTCTTCTTTGATATCCTCAAACTTTGAACGGTTTTCAATAAACATTTATTCCCTGTCCTTCCGGCTGTCGCTTGCTCTCAGAATAAACCTGCAATTCCTTGCCTCTCCTGCTTTCTGATTGAGAGGGAAACGGAATGCCAGTTTTGAATAAAGCTCAAACGACTCAATGCCGATTGATGTATTCTGTGTCTGCCTGACACGCTCTTCAGAAACGCTGAAAGGCTCTGTTGAAGAGAATGAAACAGTCAGGCTGGACTGCATTTCAGTATACTTTACGGTCCTTACATCATCAAGGCTTCCGAGCATCATCTGCTTTCGCTGGTCAAATGACCCCAGAACCATATCGTAAAGGGATGTATTGACAGCAATCTCATATGTCCCGGAAAGCGGTTCATCCGAGAGTATTGTCGCTTCCATTACGAGTGTCTGCATTCTCAGCTTAAAATGCTTTATAAGTGTGAAATGCTCAGAAGTGTATGAAAACTGATACTCACCCCGCGTTCTGGAAAGAACCTCGCTATCGAACATCTCTTTTGAAAGATCATACTCAACACCGTTGATTATCAGCTTATCAGAGAATGATTTGAGCATATCTACATGGGGAAAAGTCTTATCAAAAGGAACTCTCGTATCGAGTATGTTGATGGCAAGAGGTTTGTAGCAAAGCTCTGCAACAGAACCACCTTTCGGCGAAAAGACAGCTGTAAAGACTTTGTTTCTAGCAACAAAGTCATTCTCGCCAATCTCTTCAAAATCATACTCACTCTTCAAGGCAAGAGGATCTGAATTACTGATGACTCTCTCACATTCTATAAGAGCTTTCCAGAAAAGCCGGCGCTCTTGTAATCTCATAGGAGTACACTGGGCATCATGAATGAAAAGAGGGCCTACAGATATATGGAAAAGTTCTGATTCGGCATCGCGCCGTGCAGCCTTATCTTTCTTGAACTGTGAAACGGTATCAGAAAGAGCAATGTATCTATTCAGGAGATACCTGAAATTATCATTGCGGATAAAGATATCGTTAAAAGAATGAAGCCCTTGTGCATAAGCATCGCGACCATACCAGCCACTATCAAGATATCCGGGTTTTTCGGCTGTAATTGAGGAAAGGAGGACGCTCTCGCCAGAAGCTTTCTCAAGAAGATCTGTGATCAAAGTGGAAAGCTCATCATCATTTCCGGCCCTTGCTGAACCTTCAAGAAGCTGATCAATATTAATGAAAAAGACCTCATCATCACCATCGGACTCAAGGAAAGAGAAAAGACCATTCTTCAGTTCCTCAAAGGATATTTCACCCTGTGCATAACGTGAGACAAGCTGTGCGCATCTGTCAGAGATCACCTTCACGCCGACTTTCTTCCCAAGTTCATTCATGACAAAAGAACTGGAATCTATCAATTCCCTGCTGGTAGCTTTATAAGAAGAAATGACGACATTGGATATACCCGTATTGCGAAGGCTGTGAATAAAGGAAGGAGCCCAGATCTGTCCATAGAAAAAACTGCTGGAAGCCCTGACACCATAATAGCGGCGAATGAGAGTCGTCATCTTCTCAATCTGCAGGGATCTGTCTTTGGGCGGATTCAGAGAAAGGATCGCCTGACTATATGGTCCTGTAATGAGCTCCAAGTCCCCCCTCTTTGCAAGAAGGGAGACAAGCATATTCACTTCTGGGTAGGATGCTGCCAAATGCTTTATCATGGCAGCACTCTGGTAAAGGGAGAGCTTGGCACCCGGATTGTTATACATATATGAGAGTACAGGCCTGTAAACAAGCGTCGATACTCTTGAATATGCAGAAAGCGGAGAAGATTGGGATATCTCCGTATAAATTCCGAGTGCGACTTTCAAGTTAGCTCCTTCTCACAATACATTTCTGAGGACATATATCTGCAGCCTCAGCTGCTGTGCTCTGATCCTTTTTCCAATCATTGGAAGAAAGGAATGATTCAACAGAGAATGGACTCCCTGCCACCTTTGTTTCGCACATCTTACAGCCTATACACCCGACCTGACAAGCCTTGCGGACCTTTCCTCCCGGCTCATGATTATTGCAAGCACAAATCCATTCAAGTGAGTATGGAACAAGTTTGATGACATTATTAGGACAAACAGCTACACACTTTCCGCATCCGATACATTTCTCTTTGTCCACTACGACATTGCCTTTCTCATCCTTGGATATAGCACCAGCTGGACAGACGGAGATGCATGAA
The DNA here is from genome assembly GCA_944392975.1 of uncultured Spirochaetaceae bacterium. Lineage (GTDB taxonomy): Bacteria > Spirochaetota > Spirochaetia > Sphaerochaetales > Sphaerochaetaceae > Ornithospirochaeta. The sequence goes on from CALXYN010000041.1 coordinate 4,271, forward strand.
CCGAGATGCAGACACCCCTCCTTGCATCCCACAGGACCACCCTGAAGCAGAGCAGCTGCATTACAGTCTGAAAGTCCTTTATACTGGTAATCTGTCTTGGTGACTTCACTGTTTCCACGGCAGAAAACGAATGCAACCATCTTTTCTTTCACCTCGACCTGAATACCAAGTATCTCCCCCATTCTCTTAGCAAGCTGCTCACCGCCTGGAGAACAGAGACCTGCAGGTGCCGTACCATTGTAGACAGCTTCTGCATATGCCTGACAGCCTGCATAGCCACACCCTCCACAATTGGCACCGGGCATTGCCTCTTCAAGCGCCTCGAGCTTTGGATCCTTTTCCACGGCAAGTTTCTTATCCGCAACAGCAAGGCCGAATCCAAGTACGAGGCCGAGTATTCCGACTATTAAAAATGCAATTACAACACTCATCTCTTCCTCCTCATACCAGATGCAGATTTGAAAGCAGGCTCTGATCGAACATCATGAAAGCCAGTGCCATAAGACCGGCAGAGATGAATGCGATAGGCACACCTCTGAAGACCTTTCTAACAGGTGTCATCTCAAGTTTTTCGCGGATGTTGCTCATAAGGACAATGGCCATCGTAAAGCCAAGGCCAGCAGAAAGACCGGCAACAAAACTCTCGATGAGGTTATAACCGTTATCTGCATTTATAACCGCGATACCAAGAACGGCACAGTTCGTGGTGATGAGCGGAAGATAAATTCCAAGTGCCTGATACAGCCCCGGGCTCATCTTTCTGATAACCATCTCAACGAGCTGGACAAGCGCCGCAATGACGAGAATATAGGCAATAGTCTGCAGATATTCAAGACCAAATGGAATCAGGAAAAGATAGCTTACACCCCAGCAGACCACTGATGTGATAGCAGTGACAAATGTAACTGCAACCCCCATTCCGATAGCACTCTCACTATTCTTGGAAACACCGATGAACGGGCAGAGTCCCATGAACTGCACAAGAATGAAGTTCTGGATGAAGACATATGTGATGACTATTCCGATGTAGCTCATGCCCTACCTCCTTTCGGACGAGATGTCTTCCACTGGAAGAATGCCTTGAGGTATCCCATCAGGAGAAGAGCACCAGCGGCAAGTGTTAGAACACGGACCGGAGATTCAGAAAGTCCGGGGATAGTGATTACACCGCTGAATGATCCAACTGGAAAAAGTGTGATTGTACCGGCACCGAAAACTTCCCTGATAAGAGCTATCAATGAAAGGGAAAGCGTAAAGCCAACACCCATTCCGATACCATCGAGAGCACTGTCAAGAACACCATTCTTACCGGCAAAGGCCTCTGCACGTCCAAGGATGATACAGTTTACGACAATGAGCGGCAGATAAACACCAAGCGCTTCATAAACCGAAGGAACAAATGCATGAAGCACCATTTCAACAATGGTAACAAAGGATGCGATGATGACAATATAGCAAGGGATTCGCACGGAATCAGGAATGACCTTTCGCAGAAGCGATATAAAGATATTCGAACAAGTAAGAACGAAGATGACACTTGCTCCCATTCCCAATGCATTGGAAACCTGTGTCGAGACTCCAAGTGTCGGACACATGCCAAGCATGATGATGAATGTAGGGTTCTCCTTGAAGATACCCTTGGTAAGCTCTTTGATGTGGCTCATACAGCACCTCCAAGGCCCTTTACGAATTCAGAGCCAGCAATAAGCGCGGAAGACACTCCGCTGAATGTAATCGATGCACCAGAAACTGCTGCATTGTCCTCTGCATTCAGATCAGATTTTGTAGCAGGAAGAGGAGAATCTGCACCAAGCCCTTTGAACATCTCCATATACCAAGGCTCCTCGGCTTTCTTTCCTAGGCCTGGAGTCTCGGAATTTGCCATCATCTTTGCCTCCATCACAGCCCCATCTGAAGTATAAGAAGCAATCACCGTCATCGCACCACCATATCCTGATGTACTGAGCTCAACGATATATCCTGCGGAAGAATCACCATCTGAAAGCGGAATGTAATAATTGACAGTACCATCATTTACTGCTGTTTCCGCACCTATCGAATAGCCTGCAGCCACATCCTCGAGAGCTGCAATCCTCTCAGACTCAATATTACCGGCAATGAGGGGCGCAGTTATTTCATTGACAATTGCACAAAGAGCTGTGCAGATTGCAGAAATGAGGAAAAGGATTATGGCTGTCTTCAAATACCTCGTCATGCCTTCACCTCCTTCTCCTTCTTCGGCTTCTTAACATAGCCAAACGGCTTCACACGCACAAAGCGGTCAATTGTCGGAGTGATGATATTCATCATGATGATGGCAAGCGATACACCCTCAGGAAGCGAACCGAAATATCTTATAAGGAAAGTGAAGAACCCACATCCGACAGCGAAGATAATCTCCCCTTTCGGTGTTGTCGGTGTAGTTACCCAGTCCGTTGCCATGAAGAATGCTCCCAGCATCAGACCACCGGAAAAGAGCGGAAGAAGAATTTCTCCATGGAAAGCTCCCTGTCCATAAGGAATTCCGCCGAAAATCCATGAAAGCACTGCAAATGATGCAAGGTAGACAACAGGAATTCTCCATGTAATGATCTTCGTTGCAATGAGGAAGATACCACCAATCAAAAGAAGAAGTGCCGAAACTTCCCCAATGCAGCCTCCGACATTCCCGAAAAAGGCATCTACGGCATATGGAGATATACCGAGCTTATCGGAAATGGAAAGAGCAAAATCCGTTACAGGGATAGTTCCGGAAAGAAGCTCCGTGCTTCTTCCTGCTGCACCTGCTGTAACTGCTGTCTTCATTGCAGAAAGCGGTGTTGCAGAGGAAAGAGCATCGATTGCAAAAACACGGGGAAGAGAGAAAGAACTCATCTCAGAAGTAAATGAGAAGAAGACAAAGACTCTTCCAGCAAGAGCAGGGTTCATCCAGTTGCACCCCAGTCCGCCAAATGTCCATTTGACGACAGCTATGGCAAAAACTGAAGCAATAACCGGAATATAAAGAGGCACTTCCGGAGGCATATTCATACCGACAAGAAGGCCAGTTACCGTGGCTGACCAGTCACGAAGTGTGAATTCTTTGGAAACCAGACCAAGAAGGTACTCTGCAAGAAGCGCAGAAGCAATTGAAACAAGAAGGACAACTAATGCTCTCAATCCAAATGCCCAGACTCCCCAGAGTGCAGAAGGCAGAAGTGCCAGAATGACAAAAAGCATCGCCTTGTCCGTTCTCAAAGCACCATGAATATGAGGACTTGTACGTACGGTTTTCATTTCTTCTTCCTCCCCATCTTTTTACCTAGCTTGAAGCCTTGGACAAGAGGAAGATGAGATGGGCATGTATATGCACAGCAACCACATTCCTTACAATCCATCAGACCAAGATCCATTGCCGCCTGATAATTTCCATATTTGATATTCCTGAACATCTTGTTTGGCTGAAGCCCCATCGGACAGTGCTGAACACACTTACCACAAAGGACACAAGGTGCAGAGAAATCATCGATGAGCTTAGGAAGGACAAGCAATCCGCCAGAACCTTTCACCATCGGTGTATCCTCATCATAAATGGCAAAACCCATCATCGGACCACCTGCAACAGTTGAGACGGCATCATCTTTTTCTCCCCCACAGAAATCAATGAGAGAAGAGAATTTCGTCCCGATTGGAGCAAGAATGTTCTTCGGATTATTTATCGATTCACCGGAAACCGTTATGACTCTTTCAATAAGAGGCTTACGATAGACCACAGCTTCATAAATTGCATAGCATGAACCGAGGTTGCATACTACAGCGCCCACATCAAGAGGAAGCTTTCCAGAAGGAACTTCCGCATTCATGACAGCCTTAATCAGCTGCTTCTCATCACCTTGAGGATATTTCGTTTTCAGAAGAACAACCTCTACCTGATAATTCTTTTCCCTGATTGTATTTTCCATCAGGGTGGCAGCATCCGGCTTATTTGCCTCTATTCCGATAACGATTCTCTTAGGTCTGACGATAGCGGCTGCTATCATTGCACCCTCAAGCACTTCACTTGTTTTTTCCAGCATTAAGCGATAATCAGCGGTGAGATAAGGCTCGCATTCGACACCATTAACGATAAGAGTATCGACTTCCTTCCCCATCGGGACTGTCAGCTTAACAGATGTAGGGAAAGCTGCGCCTCCCATACCGACAATTCCCATATCCTTGACTATTGACAGCAAAGCCTCTGGACTTTCTTTTCTCCAATCATGCTTTTCTGTCCAGGGATTCGACTGCTCTGGATTACATTTAATCACGACAGCATCCGACACGGCTCCGGACTGAACCCTGACTTTTCTTATGTCTGTCACTACACCATCGGCAGGACTGTGTACAGGTGCCGATATATATCCGTTAGCGGTTCCAATGACCTCTCCCCTTGTCACTGCATCGCCTTTCTTCTTAGTCGGCGTAGCAGGAGCACCCAAATGTTCTGACATTGAGACAACAAGCTCCTCTGGAAATGGAAGGGATTCAATCTTCTTATCCTTTGAAAGCTCTTTTCTGTCATCAGGATGCACACCACCGCGTCTGAAAGTGGCAAGCTTCATGCAAACTCTCCTTGATAATATCACGCTGATTGTATAACGCTGAGGACCATATCTCAACAAATAATGCAGAAATTTGCAGGAAAAATACATATGTATAATATTTATCGATATGGATTTATCTTTTAAAATTTATTATTCATGTTAAACTATTTTCATAATGTCAGAAGAATTGCATCATCCATTCCAGCCAGTTTATGACAAGAACTCCAGGATTCTCATCCTAGGTTCTTTTCCCTCTGTAAAATCGAGAGAATTAGGATTTTACTATGGCCATCCGAGAAACAGGTTCTGGCCGATACTGACAGAACTTTTCAAGACAAAAGCAGAAACCATCGAGGAAAAGAAAAATCTCATCCTCTCTCATCATCTGGCCTTATGGGATGCAGCTTCTTCATGCACGATATCAGGGTCTTCAGATATCTCCATTGCAGCAGTAATCCCAAATGATATTCCAGCAATTATGAAGACATCGGGAATTGAGAGAATCATCGCAAACGGAACAAAAGCTTATGAGATCTACATGTCTTTCATATATCCTAAGACAGGAATCGAAGCTGTGAAACTTCCTTCAACATCCCCAGCGAATGCTGCCTGGTCACTTGATGATCTGATAAAAGTCTGGAGAGAGGCTCTTTCTCTATGACAGCACTCAAGACACTACATAATCCTTCTCGATTATAGTATTATTGTTATATGAATCGGATTTTCCAATTCGCATTTTCAAAGCTCAGAGGTGTAAAGGTCTACGCCCTCGTCGGTCGTTCGGGGACGGGTAAGAGCTATCACTCAAAGCTTGTGGCAGCAAAGCACCATATCGACCTGATGATAGACGATGGACTTCTTATCAAAGGTGATAAAATACTGGCAGGACACTCTGCAAAACGCGATCCGAATTTCATAGCTGCAGTACGCACTGCTGTATTCGACGACGATGACCATCGCAATGAAATAATGAGCGCTCTTCTCAAGGAACGTTATAAACGGATACTTATCATCGGCACATCGGAAAAGATGGTGAACAAGATTGCCAAACGTCTGGAACTCCCGCCTCCTGAAAAGATCATACATATAGAAGATGTTGCTTCCGAGGAAGAAATAGAAACTGCGATGAGAATAAGGTACACAGAGGGAAAGCATGTAATCCCTGTGCCTTCAATTGAAGTCACACGTTCAACACCGCAAATAGTCTATGATTCAATGAAGGTCTTCATGGGTCGCGGTCATCACATAAAGAAACAGACCTATGAAAAGACAATCGTCAGGCCGGAATTTTCTCGCCCTGACAAAGAAGAACTCTCAGAAGCTGTTCTTACACAGATGGTCAAGCATGCTATCGGAGAATATGATCCGGTGATGAAAGTCAAGAAAGTGAGAGGTACGAGGAATACGGATTCCACCTACTCCGCCAGCGTCACGCTGCAGCTCCCTGCAAGACATTACATGGGCACAACAATATCCGATCTGCAGGAATATATCACAGACTGCATCGAACGTTATGGAGGCGTAATGGTGAAAACCGTGAATATCGAAATCGAGGAATGGGGTTAAAGATCATGCTCCTCTGCCAGTGTCCTGGCCTTCTCCATTTCGATATTTCCTCCGGTTTTAATGCTCTTTTTCTTCTTTCTTTTCCTTTTCTTGGTTGGGACAACTGAAAGCTCTTCATTTGCCGCGCTCTTTCTTCCAAGAGTATTGGGTTTCTTTTTCGGCGCTCTTGCCTCTGCAGAACGCTTAGATCTGGATCTCTTGATACCAAGATCCTGCATAATCATGTCGGCAGCCTTCTCAAGCTCATAATTCGGAGGTGTCATCGGAGAGATAAGCACCTTTGCCTGCCTGAAAATCTCATGAAAAAGTTCATCCGGAGAGATATCAGGTGCATTTTCAAATACAATCAGGGGCTTGATGAATGCATATAGCTGTTCTTCTCTGGAAACACTTCCCCCATCATTACGTACATCCCTTATCTTCTTATCGAGATTTTCCAGAGACTCTTTTACGGCATCGATTGAAGCATACATAGACCAGCAAGGAAGAATAAACTGCAACAGACCGTATTTTCTGAGATTTATAAGGATTTCATAGGAAGCCCCCGAAGCAAGTATTTTCGAAACTTCCTCTGTCAGTCTGGAAGTCGAACAGGTCTCAATCCGGGCTGCATTTTTCTTGATAGCCTTCTTCACATCGTGCTTCAGTGAAAATCCAGTCGTTGCCTGGTACTTCAGTGCCCTTATCATCCTCACCGGATCCTCTGAAAACGTATAGGAAAGCGGAATCAGAGAACGGATTGTCTTCTTCTTGAAATCCTCCATGGCATCATTGAAATCGATAAGTTGCCCGTTTGAAGGATTGTAGTAAAGACTGTTTATGGAAAAATCCCTCCGTCTGGCATCCTGCTCGATTGTTCCATAAAGATTGTTCCGGCCATCCTCGAAATTCTCCTCATCTGACCGGAATGTTGTGACTTCAATGATTTTACCACTGAAGAAAAGATGAACAATGCGGAAACGGCGACCGATTATCCTTGCATTCCAGAACAAGCGCTGAACCTGTCTTGGAGAAAGGGATGTCGAGATATCGAAATCCTTAGGACGACGGCCAAGCATTATGTCACGGATAGCACCGCCTACAATATATGCTTCGCCTCCAGCTTGCTGGATTTTCCTTATTGCCCAGAGAGCATCCTTATCTATTTGGTTATTGGTTACCGGATGTTCCTTCTGCGTATAAATCTTCGCTACAGGAACACTCCGGCCTTTACCGTCATTCTTATAACGTACGAACACGGCTCTACTTTAGTGAAACAAGGAATACTCTGCAAGACAAATCGCAAGATAACATCAGATTGTCCCTGTTTTTCTTTAATGTTATCATCAGGCCATGATTGAACCAGTAGTACTGAAAGGATTCAGGGATAGTCTGCCTAAAGATGAAATCCCCAAAAAGAAGATTATCAGGAAACTTGAGGATGTTTTTACATCCTTCGGTTTTTCTCCAATAGATACACCAGTACTTGAATATACAGATGTCCTCCTCGGAAAAGGTGGCGGAGAAACAGACAAGCAGATTTTCCGTTTCAAGGACAATGGTGGTCGTGATGTGGCAATGCGCTTCGATTTGACAGTGCCTTTTGCACGTTTCATGGCTGCTCATCATAGCGAGGTCGGTGTACCATTCAAGCGCTACCATATCTCAAAGGTATGGAGGGGTGAGAATCCACAGAAAGGACGCTACAGGGAATTCATACAGTGTGATTTCGATATTGTAGGTGCTGACAATACCCTCTCCGATGTTGAAATACTTTCAATGATGCATACTTCGTTTGCAGCTCTTGGTATCGAACGCTATACCTTCCACATCTCGCATCGCGGTCTTTTCAGCCTCTTCCTGGCATCAATCGGAATTGAGGACAAGAGCATTGAAGTCCTCCGCACGGTAGATAAACTGAGGAAGATCGGAGAGGATGAAGTAAGGAAGCTTCTGACGGAGATAACGGGAGATGAAGGCAAAGCCAACGCAGTCATCTCTTACATAACAGCAGGAGATGGTAAGGATTTCATGGCAACACTAGAGACTCTGGAAGAACTCTCCGGAGGCAAATCTGAGCCATCATCAAGGATGCGAGAAATCTACAATGTCCTTACACAGCTTGGTATAGAGAAATCCTTTACATTCGATCCGTCTATCACCCGTGGCCTCGACTACTATACAGGTATTGTCTACGAGACATTCCTTGATGACCTTCCGTCAATCGGATCTGTATGTTCTGGTGGTCGTTACAATGATCTTGCATCTCTTTATATGAAAGAAAAGACACCTGGTGTTGGTTCCTCAATCGGGCTTGACAGGCTCCTTGCCGCTCTTGAAGAACTTCAGAGTCCTCTTCTGAAAGATACTGCGGAAGCTGACATCATGATAGTTCCTCAGTCTGGAAAAGAAGGAGAAGCGCTAAAAACAGCATCAATGCTCCGTCAGAGAGGATTGAATGTATCCATGTATCTCATTCCGGATGCAAAAATGAAGAAGATATATGCGGCAGCAGAAACTGCAAAAGTCCCCTACCTTCTTACATTCGGAGAAAGCTCTTTTACTGTAAAGAATCTCAACACAAGAGAAAGCATGGAAGGAGAAGAGGCCATAAACCAGATTCTTAAGGAACGTGAGAATTGATTGATTTCACTGCACTACCTGTCTATCGCCATAGACAGGATATCCTCAAGGGGCTTTCAGAAAATCAGACGATTATTGTTGAAAGCCCCACAGGAAGCGGAAAGACAACACAGATTCCGCTTATTCTCCGCGAAGCCGGATACGATGAGAAAGGTATCATCGGAATAACACAGCCAAGACGCATTGCGGCAATGTCAGTTGCATCTTTCATAAAGAAACAGATTGCAGATGATGGTGCTTACTGTGCATACAAGATGAGGTTTTCAGATACCTCAGACAGGACGACACGCATCAAAATAATGACGGATGGAATCCTCCTGCAGGAAGTCAAACAGGATCCAATTCTCTCAAAATACTCTGTAATCATGGTTGATGAAGCACACGAAAGAAGTCTTAACATCGACTTCATACTCGGTCTTCTTAAGGAAATAACAAGGGAGCGCAAGGATCTTAAAATCATCATATCCAGCGCGACCATCAATGCAGCATCATTTGCAGCATTCTTCGATGGAGCTCCCATCATTTCCATAGACTCCAGACCATATGATGTCATAGTTCGCTACGAACCGATGATTCTGTCCAGGGACTCGGAAGATTACTATTTTGCAAAAGTTGCATCGCTTGTGCAGAAAAGCTGGGATGAAAATGAAGGAGATGTTCTCATATTCCTCCCTGGGGAAGCCGAAATAAAACGCTGCGTTGAAGAACTGAAATATGCGGATAAATACGGCAGGTATCAGATTTATCCACTCTATGGACGGCTTTCAAAAGAAGAACAAGAACGTGTATTCATTCCAACTAAGGATGGAATGATGAAAGTCGTAATTTCTACAAATATTGCTGAAACCTCTATAACCATTGATGGAATCAGAACCGTAATTGATTCCGGAATGGCGAAGATAAACTTTTACAATCAAAAGAATTTCACATCCGCACTTCTGCCAATGCCAATATCCAGGGCATCGGCAGACCAGAGAAAAGGAAGAGCTGGCAGAACTGCTCCGGGAATCTGCTACCGACTCTACAGTGAAGACAACTATAAGATGAGAAGCGAATACTCGGAAGAGGAGATTCTACACTCAGATCTGGCAGAGGTCGTTCTCAGGATGAGCGAGTTAGGCATATATAATACGGAATCATTCCCATTCATCACGGCACCTAAAAAGAGCGCACTCATCTCTGCAGAGGAAACACTGATGATCATCGGAGCGATTGAAAAAAATCATCATCTTACGAAGATTGGAGAGATGATGATCATATTTCCCCTTCTTCCTCGCCTTTCCCGTGTTATCGTTGAAGCAATCATGAATTATCCCGATGTCATATCCGATGTAGTTACGGCTGTTGCTTTTCTTTCTGCGAAAACACCATATGTGCTGCCACCAGGGGAAGAGCTAAAGGCCAGGGATGCACACCATGCACTTTCGGATCGTGTATATGGAGATTTCGTAACGATGCTCTCACTGCTCTCCAGATACAGGAAAGCAGGAGGGAAGAAGGAAAAGCAGTCATTCTGCACATCGCACTATCTTGACTATGAATCGATGGAAGAAATAGTCCATATCAAAGAACAGCTTCAGGAAATAATTTCCGAGATGGGAATTCCAATTACGGAAAAACACTCTGTTGCGGAATATTTTCTATGTCTGACAGCAGGTCTTAGACAATATGTGTGCATGAAGATTGACAGATTCTCATACCGTTCGCTCACTGCTGATAGAATCATTATTCATCCAGGTTCTGCATGGTTCAATATTCCTCCTCAATACATTCTTGCAGGCGAAATTGTGCAGACTACAAAAATGTATGCCCGCACTGTCTCTCCTCTGAGAAGGGATTGGATACAGCAGGTAGATCCAGAGCTTCTTGAAGAGCTGAGGCTTCCGCTTGAAAAGAAAAAGAACCGTCTTGCACTACGCGAGAACGGTGATGAGATGAAGAGATATGAAGCAGGGAAAAGAAACGGCAAAACAACATATGTTGTACCAATAAAGGATCTTGAGAAAATCAAATGCCGTTCAGGAGCAATCAAGTTCTATCTGAAATGCGGGGATTACCTTTCAAAAACACAGTACAAGACTTCCCGGATTGACAAGGAACTGAAGCTCGTAATCAATG
>CALXYN010000042.1 GCA_944392975.1 uncultured Spirochaetaceae bacterium
GTGAGGAAACTACGACCACATGGTACTATTTCTCTATGGGTGGAGAAAAACAAAAAAGATTTATAACAATGTTTCTCGGTATAATGGGAATGGGAATAACGCTCTCGTTTCTTTTAGGAACAGGCTATGGAACGGATACTTCAACATTCATGAACACATCTTTAGCTGCATACCTTGGGCTTTCTTTTGGAACAGTAATGGTCTGTACGAATGCTATCTTCTTCATTCCGGAAATAATATGGGGAAGAAAACTTATCGGGCTTGGCACGATATTCAACATGACGCTCATCGGCTACACATCTGATTTCTGCACAATGCTAGAAAGAAAATATCTACCAGAAGAGATGTTCACATTACAGCCATATAGGACAATAACATTTACAGTGTCTCTGATTCTCTTCCTCTTCTTTGTCGCGCTTTATATGAATTCAGATATGGGTCTGGCTCCATTCGATTCAATTGCGACGATTGTTGCATCTGCATCGAAGATACCATTCTTCATCGTCCGTATGCTCTGGGATTTTCTCGTTATCCTCATCGGCATCACAGCTGGAGGCAAACTGACAATAGCAACTGTGATACTTGCATTCACAATCGGGCCAGCTGTCTCCTGGATAGGAAAAGGCATCAAAAGGATATCAGGAGTATGAAAGTTTTTTCAGATACTCAGATGGAGGGCATCCTTCAATCTTTCTGAATACTTTTTTGCATAATAATCCACTAAACGGACAGAAACAATCAAATCACTTGCTGGTCAGAGTTCCATGATTTAGACTTATTTCATGCTTAAAGTTCTTTTAATTGGTGGTACTGGGAATATAAGTTCATCCGTAAGCCACCTTATTCTGGAAAAAGGTTATTCACTCACAATTCTCAACAGAGGAAAGAGAGAGACGATAGAAGGCGCAGAACATCTTAATGCGGATATAAATGACAAAAGCGCATTGAAAGATGTGCTTAAAAACCGAACTTGGGATGTCGTCGCCTCCTTCATCACATTCAATGAAGCAGATGCTATCAGGGATATCAGTGCATTTCAGGGAAAAACAGGACAATTCATCTTTGTCAGCAGTGCTTCATGTTATCAGAAACCGGTTACCTCCTATCCTATTACAGAATCTGTACCTCTGAATAATCCATATTCCGAGTATGCTCAGAATAAGATTTCAGCAGAAGAAACATTCATGAAAGCTTACAGAGAAACCGGTTTTCCTGTAACAATAGTGAGACCTTCACATACTTATGCAACCCGTTTTCCTCTTCCTGTTGGAGGCGGAGACGAATATACGATAATCGATAGAATGAAAAAAGGACTTCCGATTATAAGCCCCGGAGATGGAACATCGCTCTGGACAATCACCCACTCCGATGATTTCGCGAAAGGGTTTACGGGGCTATTCTCTCTGCAAAAAGCAATCGGTAATGCCTATCATATAACATCGGATGAGGTTCTGACCTGGGATGATATCTACAAGACTATTGGAAAAGCAATAGGAGTGGAGCCCATCATCATACATGCACCATCTGATATCATCGCTTTAGAAGATCCGGATGCAGTTGCAAACCTCATTGGTGATAAGAAGTGGAGCCTTATTTTTGATAACTCCAAAATCAAAAATGCTGTACCGGACTTCTGCTGCACAATTCCATTTTCCATCGGAATAAGACGCACGCTCAGCTGGTTTGAGGAGAAAGAAGAGAGACGGATAATCTCTGCTAAAACCAACAGAACCATCGATGGTGTAATAAAGCGGATGGAAAGAGCCAGAGAATAGCAGATTGACAGCCTTTATCAGGTGGAATACAAATCAGAACTGATGACCAAGACAACAAGAACAATTATCGATTACATGTACATAGTCATCGGTTCTGCAATTGCAGCTCTGGCGATAGTACTTTTCCTGAATCCTGCGAAACTGGCACCGGGCGGAGTTTCCGGTATAGCAACAATCATGTTCTATCTTGCAGGATGGGATTTAGGACTGACTATTTTCATTCTGACAATGCCGCTTTTCTTCATCGGACTCAAGCTGTTTGGGAAGCAATATGGAGTGAAAACACTGCTTGGAAGCCTGCTGTTATCTGTATTCACATCTATCTGGACAGCAGTTTTCGGAGAAACAGGCATCCTCGACTATTCGCATGAAATCTCAACATGGCTTTCCACTTTGTACGGCGGTGTTCTCTCTGGAGTAGGAATCGGACTTGTAATGAAATCCGGATCAAACACTGGAGGAACGGATATCGTTGCACAAATAATCGCCCGCTATACATCGCTTTCTCTCGGCACAGCTCTTTTTGTCATTGATGGTATCATAATTGCTGCCGCAGCTATATTTCTAGGCCTTGAAAGCGCTTTATATGCCATCGTTGTCGCATATATCACAACTGTCGTAATTAATAAAATAGTACTCTCGATGGGTACAAATTATGCAAAGACAGTCTTTATCATATCCGAAAAAACAAATGAAATCGGTGAATACATCTCACTGGTCATGGAACGCGGTGCAACTATATTGGATGCAAAAGGCTTCTATACGAAAGAATCCAGACCAATGATTATGACGGTCATTCCAAATCAGGATGTATCGCGATTGACCAAAGCTGTAAATCGGATTGATGGCAAGGCTTTCATGATAATCAATGAAACGTTCCACGTGCTTGGTGAAGGATATACTTCAATCGAGAAGATTGCGCATACAAGCGACGTTACACAACATTGATAATATACCGAAAGCACTTCCATTAGACATAGAAAAAGCGCAGAATCCTCAAAGCAGAGGGAGAGATGAGAAAACTGTCTGAAGCAGAATTCCGCGAACGGTCACTTTCAGCAAATGTCTATATACTTATAATCCAGATTGGTTTTCCGCTTGCGGTTTTTGCTCTTTTTGCCACGCTTTTCTCACTTCTCGACACAGCGATGGCAAGCCATCTGGGAACTATCGATGTATCCACTGTCGCTTATATGAACCAGCTATGGATGATTCTTAATTCTCTGGGGACAGGATTGGGAACAGGTTCCATGATACTTATAAATCGCGCATATGGAGCTGGTGACAAAGAAAAAACAAATGAACTGGTGAATACACTTATCCGCATTCTGCTGATTCTCTCAATAATATTTCTTCTTATGATTCCTTTCGCCTCTTTTATTCTGAATGCGATAGGAACTCCCGTTGAATTCATAGAAGAAGGAACGAACTATTTCCGTGTGCTGATTGTTGCCACTATCGTAAACTTTGTAAATCTTATCTTCATCAACGTAGAGAAATCCAGAGGTCGAACAGGTGTCATCATGATAGCAAACTTCTCGATGATGATGCTGAAATTCGTACTTACAGCCCTCTTCATCTATGTACTTGATAAAGGAATCATCTATATAGCGCTGGCAACTCTCATCACCTACTCAGCCTGTGCAATCTATGCCCTTCCACGTCTTTTCGACAAAAAAAGCATCTTCTGCATCCGCATTTCAAAAGTCCTTCATACCAGAAAAGGATATGCGAAATCACTTATAGGGATATCATGTCCGGTTGCTGTAGAGGATTCGGCCTTCTCTCTTGGAAAGGTGATTGTAAACTCAATCGCAGCTTCATATGGAGCTGAAATGATAGGAGCCCTGGGAATATCCAACAATGTCAGCGGCCTTGCAGCCAGTTTTGAAAATGGCTTCTCTGATGCTTCCAGTGCCATAGTCAGTCAGAACTATGGCGCGGGAAAATACAAGAGAGCGGTCAATGTCTATAAAGCAAATATCGTAATAACCTTCATTGCCTGTTTTCTTGCACTTTCAATACTCTTTGCAGCAAGCGACCAGCTTATCAGGCTCTTTGCGACCAGTCGGGATGGCTTGAACACATCATTCATGCATATGATAAAACGTATCTTCATCTACGACTCCCTAAGCTGTCTTGGTATTGCGCTCAATGGAGCGGGCATGGATTTTCTTCTGGGACTTGGGAAAACGAGAATCACACTTTTCCTGAATTTCCTTAAAATATTTGTATTCCGTATTCCAGTTCTATTCCTGTTACAGCTTTTCATCAGCGATGGTGCTACGGCATTGGGAATCATGATGATGATTTCAAACTGCGGAATAGCAATTCCAACGACAATTATCTGCATCTCAATTGCCAGAAAACTGTGTAAAACCGAGAAGACAGGTACAACAATCTGAAATCAGTACTCAACCAATGGTTTGTGTACTTTATGACTACGGTCTGCTTATACTTTTCACAAGGAGAGAACATGATAGACCAAATCAAGATTGGAAAGTTCATAGCAGAAAAGAGAAAGGAAAAACAGCTTACACAGATGGAAATTGCAAATATGCTGAATATAACTGACAGGGCTGTTTCAAAATGGGAAAGAGGGTTGTCATTGCCTGATTCCGGAATAATGCTTCAGCTATGCACTATCCTGGGAATAACGGTGAATGAACTTCTCACAGGAAGTGAGATATATGCAGACAATGATAAAGAAACAGCAGCGAATATTATTGTAGAAATGAAGAAAAAGGAGGAAGAGGCAAACAGATATCTCCTCCATCTGGAATGGATTATATGCATAATCTCCTTAATTTCTTTTCTTATCATCCTTTTTACGGCTTCATACCTTGTTGCAGGAATAAATACTATTTTAGCTGCAGTATTGACTGTATTCGCGTTTGGAATATTTGCTTTTGGAATTTACCATGCATTAAAGATTGAAAGGAATGCTGGATATTATGAATGCAAATGCTGTCATTATCGATATATTCCGAATATAGGTGCTGTCATAGCGGCACCGCACGTAGGACGGACAAGATATATGAAATGCCCTTCCTGCGGAGAAAGGTCATGGCAGAAGAAAGTCCTTTCAAAATGAAATACTTCATCAATATAATCTGATTATGGAAAAGAAGATCTGCCAGAGCTGCGGTATGGAAATGGATGAGAATCTCTATGGAACACATGGGGATGGTCATAAGAACAGCGAATACTGCATACACTGCTTCAAAAATGGATTCTTTACGGCTTCCTCAATTGAAGAACAGAGTGAAATCAATACATCATCAGCTAGACTTACAAAAGAGACAGCTGTTCATGGGCTCGAACAGTATCTACTAACACTCAAAAGATGGATGCAACCGGAGGATCAGGCCTCATGGATACTTGAACACTCGGGATATATTACACTCTCGACAATTGATGAAAATGAATGTCCTCGCCCTGTAGCCATCGATGTCATCGCCCACGATGGAATCAAGATAATCTGGATGACAACATTCAGGAATTCGAACAAAGCACGACACATCATGAGAAACCCCCAAAGCTGGCATCTCCTTTGTTCATGAAGCTGACAGTGTCACAATTACAGGGACTGCTGAGGTAATCACGGACACTCAGGTGCTTCACGCTTTCTGGAAGGATTGCTTTTTAAATTATTTTCCAGGAGGCCCCGATGATGATAATTACTGTCTCATACGGTTCACTTCGGAAAAAGCAAAATGTTGGATAGACAGAGAAACAAAAAACATCAGTTTTTAGATGCTATTATGAAAACCTAAAGCCATTACCCCTGGCTAAATAAACTAAGAATCAGAAAGAATTGAAAAAAAATAAGCGGTTTTTATTGACAGCCAGCTGGTAAAAATATTAGCGTCATTGCAAGAACAAAGGCGTTCAAAGGGCAGATTCTATGCCCTCTGGACGCCTTTTTTGTTGTCACTTATGGAGAGAATGACATGAAAAAGGAAGGAGAAGTAAGAATACCTTCAGGTTGTGCTATTTGCGGCATCTTTAGCCGTGATGGAAGTCCGGTGAATGGTGGTACAATCGCCAAGAGCATAGCACTGATGCATAACAGATCAAATGGACTTGGCGGTGGTTTTGCAGGATATGGAATCTATCCGGCATACAAGGATTACTATGCATTGCATATCTTCTACGACAATCTCAAAGCCAGAGAGGAAACAGAAAGATTTCTGGATTCCCATTTTGATATCATAAACCTGTCAAAGATTCCAACGAAACAAGTTGAATCAATAACAGATGCTCCACTTATCTGGAGATATTTCGTCTCTCCTCTTGTCCATAAAATTCAGGATAGCCAGCTGGAGGAAAATGAATATACCGCACGCTGCATGATAAGAATAAACAACAGCATAGATGGTGCTTATGTTTTCAGCTGTGGCAAGAACATGGGAGTATTCAAAGCCGTCGGATACCCTGAGGATGTTGCAGAGTTCTACAGACTTGAGGACTACGAGGGATACGCTTGGACAGCCCATGGCCGCTACCCAACCAATACTCCTGGATGGTGGGGAGGAGCCCATCCTTTTGCCCTCCTTGATCTCTCCGTCGTCCATAATGGAGAAATATCATCCTATGACGCAAACAGGCGTGCAGTTGAGATGTATGACTATACATGCAATCTTCTTACGGATACAGAAGTCATAACATATATACTGGACTACCTTATTCGCAAAGAGGGCCTCACTCTTGAGGAAAGCGCTAATGTAATAGCAGCACCTTTCTGGTCAACAATCGCTATGAAAGATCAGGAAGAGGCAACCCGGCTCGCTTATCTAAGAAAGATGTACTCTTCTTTCCTGATCACAGGACCATTCTCAATTCTCGTTGGCTTCACAGGCGGAATGATGGCCTTAAACGACAGACTGAAACTCAGGAGCCTCGTTGTTGCCGAAAAAGGAGAAACAACATATTTCTCAAGCGAAGAAGCCGCAATCAGGGCAATCGAACCCGATCTCGATAGAGTGTGGTCTCCTGCAGGAGGAAAACCTGTAATAGTCAGGCTGAACAAGGAGGCGATTGTATGAACATGATTGCTTCTAGATACAGAATAAACATCAGGAAAGATGAGTGTGTACTCTGCAAGAGATGCGTACGTGAATGCTCTTTTGGGGCAATAAACTTTAACAGTGAGAAAAATACCATAACCCTCACCCACTCAAAATGTGTTGATTGCCAGCGATGTGCAGCACTGTGTCCGCGAGAGGCAATATTCATAACGCGTAACCAGAATACATATGCAAATAATCATCTTTATACTGCGAATACGCTCAATGAAATCTACAGACAAAGTGCTACAGGTGGAGTGTTATTATCATCAATGGGTTCCGGAATAGGAAGTGTTCATATCTATTTTGATCACTTGTTACTGAATGCAAGTCAGGTGACAAATCCTTCAATAGATCCTCTGCGAGAGCCAATGGAAACCATCACGTTTCTTGGTAGAAGACCCCGGCATATAGAAAGAGGAAAGGATGGAAAACTTGTCGATAACCTTCCTCCGCATATAGAGCTCAGTACACCGATACTCTTTTCAGCAATGAGTTATGGCGCAATCTCGCTAAATGTCCATAAAGCACTAGCAAAAGCTGCGCTGCGTCTTGGAACGTACTACAACTGCGGTGAAGGAGGACTTCATGAATCGCTTTATGAGTACGCAACAAATACAATCGTGCAAGTCGCCTCTGGAAGATTTGGTGTGCATGAGAGGTACCTCAACAGTGCTGCGGCTATAGAAATCAAAATCGGACAGGGTGCAAAACCTGGTATCGGAGGTCACCTGACTGGTACGAAGATTATCGGAGATGTATCTGCAACCAGAATGGTCCCAGAAGGTATAGATGCTATCAGTCCAGCACCGCATCATGACATCTATTCAATAGAGGATCTGAGACAACTGGTACTATCTCTCAAGGAAGCAACATCCTATACCAAACCAGTAATTGTAAAAGTCGCAGCTGTGCATAATATAGCACCTATTGCTTCAGGAATAGCCCGCTCTGGTGCAGATATCATAGCGATTGATGGATTCAGAGGAGGAACTGGAGCCGCACCGATGCGCATCAGAGATAACGTAGGTCTTCCAATAGAACTCGCAATTGCCGCAGTGGATCAGAGACTCAGGGAAGAGAAAATACGAAATGAGATCAGCATAATTGCTGGGGGCGGTATCAGGAACAGTACAGACGTTGTGAAGGCAATAGCCCTTGGAGCGGATGCTGTAGCAATCGGAAGCGCTGCCCTCTGCGCACTTGGCTGCCATATATGCGCCTCCTGCCATACAGGAAATTGCGCATGGGGAATTGCAACACAGAGGCCAGAACTTACCAATCGACTTGATCCAGAAGAAGGTGCTGACAGCCTTGTGAACCTTGTCTCTGCATGGACACGAGAAATCAAGGAAATCATGGGCGGAATGGGAATAAACAGCATCGAAGCGCTCAGGGGAAACAGGCTTGCCCTCAGGGCTGTAGGACTCCACGAGAAGGAACTGGAAATACTCGGCGTGAAATATGGAGGAGAATGATGAAAACAATCGATGCTTTCAAGCTTAATGAAGAAGAACTGAAGCAAGAGATAAGAAATAATCAGGACATCGAAGTGGATAATTGTCTCGGACAGAGATACCTTGGATGTGCGCTCAAAGAAGGAAACATAAAACTTGTGGGAACACCAGGAAATGGTCTTGCCGCATATCTCGATGGAGCCTCCATATATGTGAAAGGCAATGCTCAGGATGCTGTTGCAGACACGATGAATGGTGGACTGGTTGCCATTGAAGGAAATGCAGGAGATGCCCTTTCGTATGCAATGCGCGGTGGCAAGGTGTATATACTCGGCAATGCCGGTTACAGGGCTGGAGTTCATATGAAGGCATATAAAGAAAAAAGAAGCCTTCTTATCATAGGTGGATGTACAGGATCATTTCTTGGCGAATACCTCGCCGGAGGAACAATTATCGTACTTGGGCTGAACTGTAAACCGGGAATGAAATTGACAGGTTATTTCTGCGCAAACGGAATGTATGCTGGAAAGATATACCTGAGAACGGATGAAAAACCCGTAAATCTTTCAGACAAGCTTGAATTCCACAAACTTGACAGAGATGAGAAGGAAGAAGAACTCAGACCACTTCTTGAGGAGTATGCCAGGATATTCCATCTGAATCTGGAGGAGATCCTAGCATCTGATTTTTCAGTAATAGAGGCAGATCCGCAGAAAAGCTATAAGCAGATTTATGCTGCGGTATAAATTAGGAGATTAAAATGTGTACAATATTCGCGTATGAAGGCAGCAGGCTGGATAAAAAAGGCGTTCTTGCACTCCTTGAACGCACAAAAATGAGAGGACCTGATGCAGAAAGGATATATGAACCAGTAAAAGGATGCTTCATGGCATTCCAGCGTCTTTCAATTATGGGATTGGAAGAAAGCGGAATGCAGCCATTCCAGCTTGATGAACTCATAAGCATCACAAATGGAGAGATTTACGGATTCAGGAAAATAAGAAAGGAACTGGAAGCGGATGGATATGTGTTTGCTTCAGGAAGTGACTGTGAGGTCATGCTTCCTCTGTACAGGAAATACGGTACAGAAATGTTCAACCTTCTTGATGCCGAATTCGCTACTGTAATATATGATCCGGAAAAAGGCTTTATAGCAGCCAGAGACCCAATAGGAATCAGACCCTTGTTCTATGGTTACGATGAAGATGGGAAGATGGCTTTTGCAAGTGAAGCAAGACTCCTTGAGGGACTCTGTGACAAAATAATCCCTTTCCCGCCAGGACACCTCTTCTGCGATGGAGGATTCCGAGCATTCAATGACATCTCAAAAGTAAAAAAGGTCTCTGCAGATGATGAAGAAACCATTATGAGAAAGATAAAGGAGAAACTGATTGCGGCTGTGGAAAAAAGGCTGGATTCAGATGCCCCTCTTGGATTTTTGCTTTCAGGAGGATTGGACAGTTCTCTTGTATGTGCCATTGCATCACATATTCTCAAACGTCCGATCCGTACTTTTGCCATTGGAATGGAAAAAGATCCTATCGACGCAAAATATGCTCAGATTGTTGCTGATTATATTCATAGCGAACATACATTGGTGACAATGACAAAAGAGCAAGTCCTTTCCAGTCTGGAAGAAGTGATAAGGATACTTGCTACATATGACATAACAACGATAAGAGCAAGCATGGGCATGTACCTTCTCTGCAAATGGATTCACGAGAACACAGATATAAGGGTGCTGCTTACAGGAGAAGTGTCAGATGAGCTTTTCGGTTACAAATATACGGATTTTGCCCCATCTGCTACAGAATTCCAGAAAGAAAGCGAAAAGCGTATAAGAGAACTCTATGCATATGATGTTCTAAGGGCAGACAGATGCATTGCGGACAACTCTCTTGAAGCCAGAGTTCCTTTCGGAGATCTTGATTTTGCCTCTTATGTATTAAGCATCAATCCAGAAATTAAAATGAACAGGACTGGTATGGGAAAATATCTTCTCAGAAAGGCTTTCGATGATGGCAATGGCTGGCTTCCACAATCAATTCTCTTCAGAGAAAAAGCTGCCTTCAGTGACGCTGTGGGGCATAGTCTCGTAGATGATCTGAAAGAATATGCGGACGAACTGTACAAAGGAAAGGACTGGAAGCAGATGTGTCTTGAATATCCAGAAGAAGGACGTCCTTTTACAACAGAATCTCTGCTGTATCGCAGCATATTTGAAAAATATTATCCTGGACAGAGTCAGATGATTCCAGGATTCTGGATGCCAAATAAATCCTGGGAAGGCTGCAATGTATCAGATCCTTCCGCAAGAGTATTGTCCAATTACGGAAAAAGCGGAGAATAAGCATACCAGGGCACTACCCAAATTGGCAGTGCCCTACTTCACAGAGCAAGTCGTTCCTCGAACGTCACAAAGATGCTTCCACGGCCAAGAGCCTCAATAAGGCCATCCATCAGAATTCTCAATATGACCAACAGAAGGTTGTTGTTTTACTTGCATAGAGAACTGCATCGAAAAATCTCTCATCAGATGTTTTCTCAGTAGCCAGTTTTTTGTAATAGCCTAGAAAAGAACAGAGTGGCTTCCTTTCGATAAACCACAGTATGAGCCCTATGGAAAGGCAAGGACTCTCTTTCAGGACTTCATCATGCTTAACATTGCAAAGGAAGCGCTTTGAGTTACGGTCATTCTCAATATCATACAGCCCACGGCCATGTTGAACGCATTGACATACTGCCTCGGAAAGACACAGTGGTTACAAAAAAGAAATCACTTTCTTGTAGAATCAAAATCAAGATAGGCGCCTTTCATCGGACTTGATGCAAGCTTACTGAAAAGCCCTAACACACCCTTTGAATATTTCTGCTTCCTTTGTCTCCATTTTGCTTTTCTTTCTGCCAGAATGGTCTCAATTTCCTCTGGGGACTTCAGCTCTCCTTTGATTCCAACTATATCAAGAGTGCGCTCAAGAATATCAATCTTGATCAAATCATCCTTTTCAACAAGTGCTATTGGCCCACCATCAGCAGCTTCTGGACTGCAGTGTCCAATGACAGGTCCTGTAGACGCTCCAGAAAAACGGCCATCTGTTATTAAAGCAATACTGCGTCCAAGTTCCTTATCAGAACTGATAGCCTCAGTTGTGTAGAACATCTCAGGCATTCCGCTTCCTTTTGGTCCTTCATAACGAATAAGAACTGCATCCCCCTTCTCAACCTGATGGTGAAGAACAGCCGAAAGACACTCCTCTTCGCTGTCAAATGGACGGGCACGGAGTACTGCTTGATACATTTCCGAAGGACATGCAGTATGCTTTATAACAGCTCCTTCTGGTGCAAGATTACCTTTGAGAATAGCAATTGAACCATTGGTTCCGATAGCCTTCTCATATGGACGGATGATATCCTCTTTTGTGATATCTGTATCATAACGGGCATTGAACTGGTCAAGCCATTTCTGACAGCGTTGATAAAACCCATCCTCCCTCAATTCATCAAGATTCTCACCGAGAGTCTTTCCGGTAACTGTCATCACATCAAGATGGAGGTGCTTCTTGATCTCTTCCATGATTGCCGGAACCCCGCCAGCATAATAGAAACACTCAGCAGGCCATCGTCCCGCAGGACGAACATCAAGAAGATAATGAGCTCCTCGATGCAAGCGGTCAAAAGTATCCCCTGTAATCTCAATACCAAGTTCATGGGCAATTGCTGGCAGATGAAGCAGGCAATTCGTTGAGCCAGATATAGCAGCATGCACCATGATGGCATTCTCAAAACTTTCAAGTGTTACGATACGGCTGGGACGCATATCATCACAACCCGCAATTTCTACAGCACGTCTTCCGGCCCGTCGCGCATAAGACAGTAAATCTGGACTCATTGCAGGCATCAATGCACTACCAGGCAATGCCAGACCAAGAGATTCTGCCATAATCTGCATCGTTGAAGCCGTTCCGATAAAACTACAGGCTCCGCAGCTAGGACAGGCATTATGCTTAGCCCAGTCCAGTTTATCAAGGCTGATTTCTCCTCGTTCAAACTCTGCGCTGTATTTTCCAAGCTGTTCAAGTGTCAGCATCTCAGGACCAGCACTCATAGTACCACCGGGAACTACAACTGAGGGGATATCAACACGCAGACATCCCATAAGATTGGCAGGCATGCCCTTATCACAGCTTGCAAGATAAACTCCAGCATCAAACGGGGTTGCATTAGCATGTATCTCAATCATATTCGTAATGATTTCCCGACTCACAAGACTGTAGTTTATTCCATCTGTACCTTGGCTCTCACCATCGCAGATATCAGTACAAGTATAACGAGCACCATAACCACCAGATTCGGAGAGGCCCTTCCTCACCTCTTCCACAAGCTGTCCCAAATGAACGCTGCCAGGATGGCTGTCTCCGGCAGTACTCTCTATAATAATCTGTGGCTTTGCCAGGTCTTCCGGCTTCCAGCCACTTCCCAATCTCAGAGGATCAAGTTCAGGAGACAGTTTTCTTAATTCCTGGCTAATGAGTCCCATACAAACCTCCATTGGACATATCTGTTTCATGACACAACGAGCACGTGTTAATTATAAGACCATTCTTTACCAAACAGAAGAAAAGCAATATTCCGAATGAGTGTATCACAGGCAAAACGAAATCGTGTCAATGGATGAAACACTCATATGAAAGTCTATATAATTGTTCTGAAGATTATTAACACAGAGAACAGATAAAAGCATCTTGCCTTCACAGAATTCATGAAGGCAAGTAAGAAAAAACGATTATTCCAGCTTTCTCATGGCTTTAAAACTTGAGAATAGCAGGCAGACAAGCACGCCCATCACCCCAATTACAGCAAAGAGAAAGGCGGCTCCGGAGCCTTTACCTGTTCCGAATAGCTGATTGAAAACTGTATTGTGTTTTCCAACCATAAAAGGCTCGAATACCGAGTCTACAAGGAAGCCTCCGGCAAGATATCCCAATGGTATAGTAAAAAACTGGAGCATATTTCTTGCTGAATATACCCTGCCCTGGATACTCGATGGAATCTGACTTCTCATCAAAGCATCCAGATTGGTATTCATCACTGGTATACAAAGCCATCCCAGGAACGCTCCTATACACCATAAGGCAGGTTTCCTGAAAAAAGAGAGCATGAAATTCTCAGTACTCATTGAGATGAATAGCGAGATAATGATTATTTTCACTCTGCTTTTTGGCACTGGCATCATGGTTGCAACCGTGCTTCCAAGTATCATTGCTATACCGGCAGTAGACTGTACTGCCGCAAGCGTACTTTCACGCTCGAAGCTGAGAATCATAGCAGGAAGTGCTGCATTATAGATTGAGGCTATGAAGTTGATTGCAGCAAGAAAAAGTATCACCTGGAGTATTCCGATATTCTCTCTGAGAAATCTCAAGGCCTCTTTCAGATCCATCATGATATGGTTTTCTTCCAATTTCTCTCTCTTCATTTCAGGAATCCTGACAAAGAACAGAAGAGAGAGGAAAGCCACAGCGAATGTCGAAAGATCCACAATGATAACCAGAGACAGTCCTCCAGAGGAATACAATGCGGTCGCAATTACTGGAGATGCCATATTGATTACACTAGATGCAAGCGCATTGAGACTTCCTGCTTTCTGATACTTATCCTCTGGCGTAACAAGAGTAATAGCAACCTCGCTTGCCGGCTGCTGGAAAGCCTGTGCTGTACCTGTTATTGAGTTCACCAGATAGAGATGCCACAGCTCAAGATTTCCTGAAATCCACACAAAGAGTATCAAGAGCGTGCATAGTGCTGAAGCAGTATCAGCTAAAAGCATCAGGCGCTTCTTCTCCATTCTGTCTGTCAGACTCCCAACAGGAAGTGAGAGAAGAATATATGGGACATACGATGAAACTGTCAAAAGTGCGATACTTAATGCAGATCCAGTCCTATCATAAGCCCAGAGAATAAGTGCAAATGGCGTTAACGAAGACCCAAGACGTGAAAGCGACTGGGTTACCCATAATAGTATGAAATTGCTGAATTTCTTTTCGTCGTTCATTGCTTTGCTCCTACTTTGTTTTTGAAGCAAAGCCTGGCGGACTTGTCTATTATTGCTCCATGCGGCCGTCCGCTTCA
>CALXYN010000043.1 GCA_944392975.1 uncultured Spirochaetaceae bacterium
ATGGAATGGGCCCTGTAATCCCAATCAGCTCAGATCAGGTACTTCTTCCACGTGGTTATGGTGTAAGGAACACAATTGACCTCATCAATGTAAGACAGTCAGTAGATTCCTTCTGGCAGATTACAATCGGAGGAGTCAACATTCCTATCCTTACAATCATCCTCATCGCCCTTCTCTGCATTGTAATCGTCTGGTTCCGCAAGACAAAGCTCGGACAGGACATGAGAGCAGTCGGACAGGACATGGAGGTTGCAAGAGAAGCTGGTATCAAAGTTGAGAGAACAAGAATCCTTGCTATCGTGATCTCTACAGTCTTCGCAGCATACGGAATGATTCTTTACCTCTCCAACATGGGAACTCTCAATACATATAACTCCCACTCTCAGATTGGTATGTTCAGTATTGCAGCTCTTCTTGTTGGTGGTGCTTCAGTATCTAAAGCTTCAATCAAGAACGTGTTCCTTGGAATCATTCTTTTCCACCTGATGTTCATTCTTACCCCACAGGCAGGAAGAGAGCTCATGGGACAGGCTCAGATTGGAGAGTATTTCCGTGTATTCGTATCCTACGGAGTCATCACACTCGCTCTCGTTCTCTATGAAATCAGAACAAGACGCGAGAAGGCAGAATCAGCAAAGCAGCTTGCCCAGTTGCAGAAGGAAGGAGCAAAGGCATGAGTGAAAAGAAGAATCTGAAGGACTTCTTCAACCTGTCCTTCTTCGTACGTCTGGCAGTAATTGTAGTAATAATACTTCTTGCTGTATTCCTCTATCATTATGGTATGCAGCACACTGTCTATGTTGATAACAGAACAATCGAAATCGACGGTCAGTCATACAGGGCACTCGATTGGGCAATGGTCTCTGTGGATAATGGCGAAAGCCAGGAATATTCACCACGTACAAGACGTGAGGAGACTGTCATGAGACAGAAACACACAATCCATGTCGTTTACGAGGACGATGATTTCAATGAAATCGAATTCGATGCGGAATTCACTCTCCCTGTAAACAAAAAGCAGATTGTCCTCAGTATCCCTGCCCTTCTTGCAGGTCTTGATCAGAGCCAGTACCTTACGGAATTTGTTCCGATGGCACAGCAGCTCGGGCTCCAGACAGGAGGTTCGACACAGACGACAGAAGATGTCGAAATAAGCGAAACCGACATGTTTGGCGATATGACAATGGATTTCTGATTCATACAGGATTCAAAGGAGGCTCTGAAAAGGGCCTCTTTTTTTGGGTAGTGACTTAACCCCGTAAAATGGTTATATTACATAAGTTGCATTATGCGCATTTGAATCGAAATATAAGGATGGGTACTAATGATTACCGAAAAAAGCGTTAAGGAGCTTGAAAACTCCCAGGCAGCGCTTACGCTGACATTGGATGCTGCCTCAATAGAGGAAGCATACAACAAGAGAATACAGAAGTATGCTAAGGAACTGACAATCCCGGGATTCAGAAAGGGACATGTTCCAGCATCCGTCATCGAAAGAAAGTTTGGTGACCAGATCCGTGAAGAAAGCACATTCGACACAATGGAGGAAGCTCTTAAAGAGGCATACACCTCCCTTGATAAGAAAGATATGCCACTTGTATTCTCCACACCCGTTCTGCAGGATGAGGAAAAGCTTCTTCCTTTCAAGAAAGACAGCGATTTGACATTTACAGTCGTATATGATGTTATGCCACGCTTCGAACTGCCACAGTATACAGGACTTGAAGTTGAAGTCCCTACAGTTGAGGTAACAGATGCAGACATCGATAAGGAAATCGAGAGATACCGCGAACAGAATGCTGTCGTCCGCACAAAGGATGGAGAAGCAGCTTCTGGAGATGTTGCTACTATCGATTATGTAGAACTTGATGCAGAAGGCAAAGAGATTGCGTCTACAAAGAGAGATGGATTCACATTCACTCTTGGCTCTGGCTATAACTTCTATAAGCTCGACAAGGATATCGAAGGAATGAAAGCTGGAGATGAGAAGACTGTTACAAAGACATATACAGAGGAAGACAATGTACCTGGATATGCTGGAAAGACAATCACTCTCCGCGTCAAGCTCGATACACTCAAGCTTCGTGAACTTCCTGCTGTTGATGACGATTTTGCTCAGGACATCAAGGAAGAATATAAGACAGTTGCAGATCTCAAGGCTGGTATCAAAGAAAAGTTCCAGAAGAATGCTGATGACGCAATCAGCCACGAGAAGGAGAATGCAATTCTTGCAAAGCTTTCAGAGGCTGTAGACTTCCCTATTCCAGAGTCCATGATCAAGGCAGAGCTCGACAACAGATGGAGAGGTTTTGTCCGCCAGATGGGAGTAACAGAAGAGCAGCTTGAGAAGTTCATGCAGATGCAGGGATCTACAAAGGATGCTATCCAGAATGAATGGAGAGATGAAGCTATCCGCACTATCAAGACTCAGCTCATAATGGACAAGATCCGCGACAAGGAGAACTTCGAGGTCAGCGAAGAAGAGCTCAACGCAGAGTGCGAGAAGAGCCTCAAGAATGTTCCTGATACAGAGAAAGACTCCTATAAGGAAATGATTAAGGACGAAATGCAGTTTGCAAAGGTTGTTCCATTCCTCATCGAAAAGAATACATTCAAGGATGGGGAAAAGAAAACCTACAGCGAATACATGGGTCTCTGAGAGGACTAGATTGAAAGAAAGGATGAATACGCTTGTTCCCTATGTCGTTGAACAATCGGGAACAGGTGAAAGACAATATGATATCTTCTCCCGTCTGCTTAAGGATAGAATAATCTTTGTAGACGGAGAGATAACGGATGCCACTGCAGATCTTGTAGTGGCTCAGCTCATTTTCCTCGAAAGCGAGAATCCTGAGAAGGAAATCAATCTTTACATAAACAGCCCCGGTGGAAGCGTGACTGCAGGTCTTGCAATTTACGACACCATGCAGTATGTGCGCTGCCCTGTACAGACAATCTGCATGGGACAGGCCTGCTCTATGGCAGCAATTCTGCTGGCAGCTGGAGAGAGTGGCAAACGCTCCATTCTTCCTAATGCGAGAGTGATGATACATCAGCCATCGGGAGGAGCAGAGGGACAGGCTTCAGATATCGTAGTATCTTCACGGGAACTGCAGAGAATCTACGATGTCACAACAAAACTGCTTTCTGTTCATACAGGTAAAAGCGAGGAAGAAATCAAGAAGGATATTCTCCGCGATTGTTATATGGATGCAGATGCAGCACTCCAGTATGGAATCGTTGATAAGGTAATCAGAAGATAATATGGCAAGAAACGCTAAATACTGCTCTTTCTGCGGTCGTCCATTCGATGGCACTGTAAGATATGTCTCAGGTCCTGGTGTTGCAATCTGTGAGGATTGTGTCAAAACCTGCAGCGATATCCTTCACAAGAACTCAAGCAGCAGCACCTCTGAATCCGATCTTATAAAGGAAATACCTACTCCGGAAGAGCTCAAAAGATATCTTGATGAATATGTAATCGGACAGGATGCAGCAAAACGCGTGCTTTCCGTTGCTGTTTATAATCACTACAAAAGGGTTAAATATGCTAAGGAAATTGAAGAGTCCGGCGTTGAGATTGACAAATCAAATATCCTTATGATTGGCCCTACCGGAACTGGTAAGACACTTCTTGCGAGAACACTTGCACAGAAACTGGATGTTCCTTTTGCAATTGCAGATGCTACAACTCTTACAGAAGCGGGTTACGTTGGTGAAGATGTTGAAAACATTCTCCTGAAGCTTATCGAAGCTGCGGACTTTGACATCAGCAGAGCAGAGCATGGAATCATATTCATCGATGAAATCGATAAAATCTCCAAAAAAGGAGAAAACGTATCAATAACCC
The DNA here is from genome assembly GCA_944392975.1 of uncultured Spirochaetaceae bacterium. Classification (GTDB taxonomy): domain Bacteria; phylum Spirochaetota; class Spirochaetia; order Sphaerochaetales; family Sphaerochaetaceae; genus Ornithospirochaeta. The sequence goes on from CALXYN010000043.1 coordinate 3,851, forward strand.
GCGATGTCTCTGGCGAAGGTGTGCAGCAGGCATTGCTGAAGATCATAGAGGGAACAGTTGCCTCCGTTCCACCACAGGGAGGAAGAAAGCATCCGAATCAGGAGATGCTTAAAATTGATACATCGAACATTCTTTTCATCTGCGGTGGTGCTTTTGTGGGACTCGATAAGATTATCGAAAAGCGTGTTGCTGTATCAGCAATGGGCTTCGGTGCTGATATCACGAAAAGTGAAGACAAGAACCTCGAATCTCTCTACAAGGAACTGCATCCGGATGATCTGATTAAATTCGGTCTCATTCCTGAATTCATTGGCAGATTGCCTGTACATGTGACTCTCAATAATCTTACTGAGGCAGATCTCAGAAGAATCATTACAGAACCAAAGAATTCAATTCTCAGGCAGTATGAGACTTCTTTCAAGCTTGACGGTATCAAGCTCACATTTACAGATGATGCTGTAAATGCTGTGGCAGAAAAAGCATTCAAGGAGAAGACAGGAGCCAGAGGTCTGCGCTCGATTGTCGAAAACCTCATGCTTGGCATCAGCTACGAGATTCCTTCAATGCAGGGTGTAAAGGAAGTTATCGTTGACAGAGAGAATGTCGAAAAGCGTACAGAACCAAGGATTATCAAGGAAGATGGCAAGTATATTCCCGCCATGTGACGACCGTATTCTGGAAGCTATAAAAAAGGCATCGTCCGTTGTTGTGATTGCCCACCGCAATCCTGATGGCGATGCCCTTTATTCATCGCTTGCGATGGAAAGGATTCTCCAGCATCTTGGAAAGGAAACACTTCTCCTGAATGAGGGCCCTTTCCTGCGCGATGATATCAAACACCTTGAATCAAGATTCAGAAAAGAAGCCGACGATTCATTTCTCAGTAAAAATCCTCTGGTGGTCGTAGTCGACTGTTCCACTCCTGACAGACCAGGAGAACCATTCAGAAAACTTGAGAATCTCAAAAGAGTCATCATCGATCATCATTCCTCTGGAACACCGTTCGCAGATGAAGGCATGAGTTACATTGTTCCCGCCTCCCCTTCCACTACAATGCTTGTAGATATTGTAAGAGAGGAATTGGACGTTCCTCTTGATAAAGAAACTGCAGGTTTTCTTTACCGAGGTTTTGCAACAGACACAGGCTTTTATCATTTTCTATCAGCAGAAGCAGCAGCTTCATGTCTGCCACGTGTTGCATCTTTTACCGCAGCGGGAGTTTCTCCCTATGAAATTTATGATGAGATGCACGATGGAAGGAAACTCAGCGACATAAAGGATACAGCTTCCATAATTCTCAATTCAGAACCTGTTCTGAATGGTGCATTGATCATTTGCCACCAAGAGGCCACGATGATGAATGCGCGTCTCAGTGATGGTGTATACGCATCTCTTCTTGAAACAGAAGGCGTAAAGGCGGTCGTGCTCATCAAGGAACGGGAATGTGGAATGGAAATAGGTTTCAGGTCCAAAAACAATTCCGGTATCGATGTTGGAAAGATCGCAGCCGGGTTTGGCGGAGGCGGCCATGCGAAAGCAGCTGGCGCAACAATACAGGGCATAACCTTTGAAGAGGCAAGATCATTGATTATCGCCCGCTTTGAAGAGATAATCTGACAAATTCAACACGACACGTGTCAAACAGTTTTATTCTTTACATAATATATAGATAGCTATATCATTTGCCTCCTTTTTCTCCATTGGCATGAAATTTGCATAACAGGGAAAGAGGAGGAAAAGGATGAAAAGCTATTATCTAACAGAAAAAGAGGACCGTACATTCACGAAGCTAGTACTGGAATTCAACGAAATGGAGAAAAAGAATGATTCCTTATATGCGGAAATGGAAAACCGCATCAAAGAGAGGACATCAATACTTCTCTACATGATTCCGATGTACAGACTCTATCTGCAGGAAGAGGATGCAGGAGAATTCTTTCTGGATATACAGAAAGATATTGACTGGATTATCCGGTCATTCAGGATTTCAGGACTTACATATAATGGATATCTTACGCAGATTTGCCGTTATCGGGTGATGCGTTTCATGCGACGTAAAATGAAGAATGCAAATCTTGAAACTGCCATTATATTCTCGGATATGACAATCCATGAGAGTCGGACTTCAGAAAATTGTCTCCCCTATTCTGCTGAATTCAAAGATGTTTCTTCAATGGATCTCTCACAGCTATCACGACACATCATACGAAATCAGAGTCAAGAAAACATGGTGTTCAACGAAAAAGAACTGCATGTTACAGAGATGCTCAGGAAAACAAAAAAGAGACTGCAATTTGTTTCCCTTCTTCTATCACTTCCAGAAACGGAGACACCAGGATTCATCGCAGGAGTTTCCAGACTCCTACGCATCGATATCGATACAGCCTCGAGATTTTACACACTCCGGCATGAGATGCTTCACAAAAACAATGCAAAAGCCATTGAGGCTCTTGAGATGATAGCAGGGAGGCACTGGACGCTGCTTGTGAAAATGAGAAGAGCATTGTACCTAGAAACTGATGATGAAAAGAAACGACAGCTGGAAAGAAAATACAAACGACTTAATGAAATCTACATGCACAGGAGAAAGGAAATTGCCAGAGCGCATACAGGACTGACGCACAAGGCGATTTCAGAACTTCTTGGAATCTCCCGCTCTTCCGTTTCATACAGTATCAAGGCAATGAGACAATCCCTTGAGGAGATTACGGAATCTCTATAGCAAGATTATTCCTAGTGGATTATATTCTGCTTATGAAACTTTATTTTGCTTCTGGCAATGAGCATAAGAAGAAGGAGATGTCCCGCCTTTTAGGCGGATACACCCTCATTCTTCCAAAAGACGAAGGTATAGAATTCGACCCTGCTGAAACTGGAAATGATTTCATCTCCAATGCAGTCATAAAGGCGGAGGCACTTTACAGCATCGTGCATCAGCCTGTGATTGCAGATGATTCAGGATTGATGGTGAAAGCACTGGGAGGACAGCCGGGCATACATACTGCCCGCTATGGAGAAGAAGAGAAAGGACGGAAGCTTTCAGATAAGGAAAAATACATGCTTCTTCTGGAAAATATGGAAGGCATTGAAGACAGGAGCGCAGTATTTGTCACGGCTCTATGTCTGATACTTTCTGATGAGAGAAGATATATAATCCAGGAAAGCTGCGAAGGACGCATAGTGGAAAAACCCTCGGGAGTCAACGGTTTCGGTTATGATCCGGTATTCTTCATCAATGAGGCCAATATGATTTCTGCAGAGCTCCCAGAGGGAGATAAGGACATCTATTCTCACAGGGGAAAGGCTGCACGCCTGATGAAAATGCTTTTGGATAAGGAGGAAGGATATGGAAAGGAAAGAACAGAGAATTGAAGATACATGGGATCTGTCCGGACTTGTCAAGGACGGAAAGGAATGGGAAAAAGCTATGAAGAAGCTCTCTGCCATGTTCAGGAAAGCTTCTTCCTTCAAAGGCCATCTCGGTGATGATTCTGACAGTCTTTATAAGGCACTTGAATATTACAAGACTGTATCTATGGAAGCTGAACGTGTCGGAAACTGGGCATTTCTTATGTATGAGACAGATGGTACTGATTCTGAAAACATGAGAAGACTTGGAACCTATGAAGCGGCTGCTGCCGATTTCTCTGCGCGCTTTTCCTATTTCACTCCAGAACTGATGGCTATAGATGAGAAAAACATCAGAACCTGGATGAAAGAGTCAAGATTCAGAGAATACAGAATATGGATGAAAAAACTTCTGAGGGAAAAAGCCCATGTCCTTTCTGAAAAGGAAGAACATCTCATGAGTCTTTTCTCTCCTGTCTCCGGGCAAAGCCAGAAGGCTTTCATGGATCTTAACAATTCAGACTTGGACTTCGGTGAAATTGATGGTGAGAAACTTACCCACAGCAGTTATGCAACATTCATCAGAAGAAAGGATGAGAATCTAAGAGAAAGAGCATACAACCAGTATTACAAAGCTTACGACGAGCATAAGCACACAATAGCGGATCTCTACGCTGCCTCTGTCCAGGAAGATATCTTCACATCAAAAGCAAGGGGTTATAAATCATCCATAGAGGCTGCCCTGTTTCAGGACAAGATTCCAGTCTCTGTCTATACATCCCTTATTGATACTGTACATGAAGCCTTCCCTGTCCTGCATGAATATTACCGCGTGAAAGCAAAGATACTGGGAAAGGAAAAACTACATCACTGGGACTGCTATGTGCCAATGGTGGATGGTATCAAGAGCCATCATACATACGATGAGGCTGTGGCACTGATCAATGAAGCTGTAAAACCTCTTGGGGATGAGTACAGGTCCGTCCTGATCTCCGGCCTTACAAAAGACCGTTGGGTTGACAGGTATGAAAACAAGGGCAAACGCAGTGGTGCTTTCTCTGCAGGAGGATACACTGGAGAACCATACATTCTCACGAACTTTGAGGAGGACGTGCTTGACTCCGTATTCACACTCATCCATGAAGGCGGACATTCCATGCACACCTGGTACTCCGTGCATAACAACCCATATATGAACTACAACTACTCAATCTTTGAAGCAGAAACAGCATCGACCTTTAATGAAAATCTGCTTTCGGATTACCTCATGAAGCATGCGGCAAACAAAGATGAGGAAGCTTACATCATTGGCAAGAATCTCGATGATGAAGTTGCAACGCTTTTCAGACAGACGATGTTTGCTGAATATGAGCTGAATATTCACAGGATTGCAGAAAAGAATCAGCCAATCACTCTGGATGTATTGAGAAAAGAATACAGGAAGCTTCTGGAGTCGTATTTTGGGGATGCGATGATTTTTGAGGATGTGAGCGATCTTGAAGGATTGCGTGTACCCCACTTCTACAACGCCTTCTATTGCTATAAATATGCAACTGGACTTTCTGCTTCGATAGCATTATCAGAACGGGTTCTTTCTGGAGGAGAAAAAGAAAGAGAAGAATATATCTCATTCCTGAAGTCAGGAGGATCAAAATATCCGATAGAATCTTTGAAAAAGGCAGGAGTGGACATGAGTACGCCTGCACCAGTGAAAGCTGCGACAGAACATTTTGGAGAGCTTCTCACACGTTTCAGGGAAATCAGGGGACTATAACAAATGGCAGGGAAACCTGCCATTTTTCATGGTTTCTCGCTGACAGCAGCAATACGGCCATCGGAGAAGATGAATGTGAGTACTCTGCCATCGTCAAGACTTCTGAGACTGACGGCTCCACCCTTCTCTATGCCGGCAACGACATTTGAAAGAGGAAGAACAGATGACAGAAGTGGCGAATATGCCTCTCCGAAAGAAACTTTATCAACGGCATACTCATCAAGCCATGCCTCTGTATATTCCTCCCCTGCAGCCTTTAATGCAGTTGCTGTGATAGATTGCGGATCAACATTTGTCTGTATTCTGCCAATGCTTTCAGACAAAGGCACCGCGGCGTGAAGCGATGAAAGAGAGAAAACAATCACAAGAAGGATTTTAAGCATATGCTGATTTTCACATCAAATGATTTCTTTGTGAATACCTTCCCGCTATCTGAGACGATTCTTATTCAACATGTACCTCGGAACGTGCTACTCTCCTTATGTGACTGGAAATGAAGCATTAGGAATCCTCATCAAGGGATTCACACATACTGTTAAGGATCCCCTTTGGGGAAATGTGCCACTGACAAAAGAACTGAGAGCCATACTGGATACCAGGGAAGTTGATAAACTCAACAGGATAAAACAGAACGGACCTGCTTTTCATATTTATCCAGGAGCTGTGCATACCAGACTCAGCCACTCTGTAGGTGTTTATTATCTTGGCAGGGAAATGATGCTCTCTCTTGCAAGGAAAAATGATGAGCTGCCATTTACAGAACAAGGCCTTATGAGTTTTCTCTCAGCATGTCTTTTACACGATATCGGACACTTTCCCTATGCGCATTCCTTAAAAGAGCTTTCGGTAAGGGAACATGAAGAAATTGCGCGTACACTTATTCTGGAATCAGAAGAACTCTCAACAGCTCTGATAAACGCTGGTGCAGACCCTCTGATGACAGGGCTGATAATCGATACAAAAGAGAAAACGGCTGATAGAGAAACACTTTTTTACAGGAGCGTGCTTTCAGGGACACTCGATCCTGATAAACTGGATTACCTCTCACGAGATGCATTCTTTGCAGGAATTCCCTATGGCAAACAGGATACAAGTTACATAATATCCTCACTCTCATACAATGAGGGTGCAATTGTAATCGAACAGGATTCAATATCTCTGGTGGAACAGGTTCTTTTCTCAAAATACATGATGTACCGCAATCTTTACTGGCATAAAGGCGTGAGGGCAGCAACCGCAATGATCAAAAAGGCAGTTGTGTCTGCCCTGAGTGATGAAGTCATAAAACTCGATGACCTTTACCTCAAAGACGACAACGGATTTACATCTCTTTGCTTCAGCCATCAAGACTACCAGCCATTCAAGCTAGTAGAAAGTGTTGAGAACGGAGAACTTGAAGAGAGAAAAGCATGGAAACCTTATGAAGAGGACGGAGTTCTCGAAAAAAATGCCTCCTCAATTCTTGAACGCTACAGAACGGAGAAAGAGATATTCCATCTGCTTTCATCTGACTATCCGGAACTGAAAGAGTATGAAGTCATCATAGATATCCCAGAACCCATAAGCTTCGAGACTAAAATAAATATCATGCTCCCTGATGGCAGTGTGAGAAAGCCCGATGAGGATGAGATGCTTTTTTCAAAAGCAGGTTCATTCTTCTCGAAAAGCCTGAGGAAAGTCGCTCTGTACCTTCCTTCTTTCGTAAAAGACTCAGATGCGGAAAAAGCTTTCCAGGAGGTCCAGCGTGGATGAGAAACTGCCTTATCAGAACATAATAGATGGAGACATGCCGCCATGGGTGATGAGATTTATCAAAGGAGCTGGGAAAGCCATTAACCGCTACAGGATGATCCAGGGAGGAGATGATGTACTTATAGCAGCATCAGGCGGGAAGGACTCCCTTGCATTGGCCCTTGCCCTTTCCGTAAGGAGGAAATGGCTGCCCGTCTCATACAATCTCAGAGCTCTGATGATAAACTGGATAGAACATCCGATTCCTGAAGAATATAGAGAAAAACTTGAATCTTACTTTGATGCACTTGATATCGATTTTCACATACAGGATGAGTCACAGTTTCCAACATCTTTCCAAGATGATTTCAACTGCTATCTCTGCGCACGGAACAGACGGAGAGTATTGTTTTCATATGCAGAGAAAACAAGTACAAAACTCATTGCAATGGGGCACCATCTTGATGATCTGGCAGAAACCACGATGATGAATCTCTGTTTCAGGGCTACCTTCTCGACAATGCTTCCGGTCCAGGAGTTCTTCTCAGGGAAAATGCACATTATCAGGCCGCTGATTGAAACAAGGGAGAATATCACGAAACGTCTGGCAGAGACTTATGATCTTCCAGTAGTGAAACCGGTATGTCCATACGACCAGACAAATGTCAGAGCACGGCTGAAACCGGTAATTCAGGAGCTTTCACATATCGATAAATTAACAAGAGAACATATCTATAATGCCCATGATTTCTCTGTTTGTGTGCTTCCTGAAAGGGGAAATCAATAGAAAAAAGCGCAACAAAACGATAGCTCTATCAAAATCTGTGGTCTTACTTCATACACCTGTGCTAAAATATCCCTAGTCAGGCAAATGCCTGGAGGGTGTATATGAAGAAGATTCTATCGTTGCTTATGATTCTGCTTATGGTTTCGTTCGCAGCTACAGCTGCCCCTTTCCTTTCTTTGAGTGAGGGAAATCTTGACGGGCTTACGCTGTATGCCCCGGATGGTTCCCCCCTTGATTCTCTTTCTGATATCGGGAAAAGCGGAATGGTCATAAGAGCAAGCTCGGATGCTGTTTCCTTCACTTCTGATTACGGTGATATCCACCTCGGTGGCAATTCACTTCTGGCCGTAACCGGATTCGATCTTTCCGATGCCTCCCTGTATCTTGTCTATGGAGATCTGAGTGTTATCCTGCACACAGGCATCTCCTTGAAAATATTCACCCCTTCTAGCTATGCAACTCTGCAAAGCCCGGGAGAGTATTTCTTTGAAAGTACCGACAATGCAGAGCGTTTCTGCAACTTCTCAGATAACCCTGTGACTGTCTATGACGGCATCAGAGGAATCGAAGAAGAAGTCGGCTCCATGGAAGAGCTTAATTACAAAGCATGGCCAAGAACCATCGAAGAAGTAAGCGCTGCAGAGTACTATGACCTTTCTGTTACTGGAGACAGGGTAATTCATGATGAACCTGTGGTTCCTTCTTCTCCTTCAATTTCAGAACCAGAACTCTCACTCCCGCTTCCAGAGCCTGTTATCATTGACATGACAGAAGAGACTGGAACTGCAATTCCAGAGACTACAGAAGAAGAAATTGCAACACCTTCTTCACCTTCACTTGACGAACCAGTAGTCAATGTAAATGAACCAGAACCAGTTGTGATAACAATCACAGATGGTGAGAAGGAAGTGACAGAACCTGATGTGGTTACAGAACCTGAAAAAGGTGAAGAGGCAGCAGCTGAAACAGAAGAGGAAACTCCAGTTGTTGATAAGCCTGTGGTTATCACGGAAGGTCCAGTTGTTTCTGCTACAGAGCCAAAGGTTGAGGAAAAGAAAGATCTTCCGATTTCAGGAGGAGTAGACGCTGGCTACAGCTACATCTTCGGCAGCTCAACCTCAATATATGAAATCAAGCCATGGCTCACACTTGGAACAGAGAAATATTCCATAGGTCTCAGGGCTCCTATCCGTCTTGCATATTCTGGAAATGATTTCTATCTTGCTGGATTCAATGGACATGAAAAGTGGGACTTCGGAAAATCCGAAACAGATAACAGCATGAAAATTTACCGAGCGATAACAGATTCCCTTGCAATCCTCGATTCCCTCACCCTCGGAAAAGAAGAGAGCAGTATCGCTTATATCAATGCAAACCGCGATTATAGAAAGAATGGAATTCTTTTCATGGATTACGGTACAGAAGATGCACTTGCAGTGAGAATGGGATTCAACTTCCCTAACCTCTCGCTCTCTATCTATGCAGACAATGCAGAAGCACCACACATCGTAGAAGGAGCTCTTTCCTTCTATCCTGGAAAGTTCGGTGGTTCTTCTCTGAGTATCGTAGTTCCTGGAGAAATCCTGATGAAATCAACATTCAAGGACTATGCCCTCCTCTTCTATCCTGGCATTGACCTCACAATCCGCATTGCAGATGATTACGGCATTTCGCTTTATGCAATCGGTGAAATTTCTTCCATATACCAGAATGGAACAATGATCAATTCCAACATCATCTTCGATTTCTCGACATCTTCCATGTGTTCTTACATGGCCGGTCTTTCATTTGGTGCTGATCTGGATACAGTCGCATTCAGGATTGACGGAGGTATCAGAAATGGAAGTCTTTCTCCTTCAAGATTCAATACAGTATCTGCACAGAATCATACGATTGCAGGTTCTCTTGAATCACTTGCAGAAGCTTCAGGCAACAATGCTATGAAGGGATATCTCAAAGCTCAGCTCTCGCTTGATTTCGGCGCAATCAGCTTTGATGCAGATTATGCTGTTGATGATATCCAGAACTATGGTGACAACCCTGAGGATTATCTCCAGCTTTCAATCAATGCAAACGTCTCAAGGAACATTCTCCTGTACGCTTCATTTGCAAAGGATAATTTCACAGCTTCCTTCAAGAACACAGAGAACTACTTCACAGAAGATGCTGCATTTGCAGTCGGAGCAGACTTTGATTTCGAGCATGTTGGTTTCAGCACTGAATTCAAGTCCGTATTCAACTCACCTGCAACTGAGTACATTAACGTTCCTGACTATGTAAGCAACGCAGATCTTCAGCTTTCAGTCAAGGCAAGACTCTTCTTCTGATGAACAGAATAAATCTTCTCGATCCACTCCTCTCCTCGCGCATTGCTGCAGGAGAGGTTATTGAAAGACCGCAGTCTGTACTGCGTGAGCTTCTCGATAACGCTCTCGATGCAGGAGCTGATGAAATCAGGGTATCAATAGAGGGAGGAGGCATAGATAAAATATCGGTTGCAGATAACGGAAGCGGCATTGCCAGAGAAGACCTGAATCTTCTGGGCAACCGGCATGCAACTAGCAAGATCCATACACAAGAAGATCTCTATGACATCCATACACTAGGTTTTCGCGGAGAGGCTCTCTACTCTATCGGAGCCGTTTCCAGATTGACTATCTCCACACATTCTGAAGAGACTGGAGAAGGCTCTACACTTGTTATTGATAACGGAAAACGAGAAGACATCACATCCGGGTCTCCAGATAAAGGAACAATTGTCACAGCAGAGAATCTGTTTTCCGAGATACCTGCAAGACGAGCTTTCCTTAAACGTACATCATCAGAAGCAGCTCTTTGCAGACAGCTGCTTGTCTCCAAGGCCTTGGCTTTTCCTTCTGTGCGATTCATATTTGTATCCGATGGT
>CALXYN010000044.1 GCA_944392975.1 uncultured Spirochaetaceae bacterium
CCGTAAACAGAGTTATACCAGCAGATGGACCGTCTTTTGGAGTTGCGCCCTCTGGAATGTGTATATGCACTGTCTCCTCGTCGAAGAATGAGAGATCAAGACCTCTCAGGTATGCTTCTTTCTTAAGTGATGACCATGCGATTGATACAGATTCCTGCATGACGGATCCCAGCTGTCCAGTGACTTTCAATTCGCCCTTCATCGGAATTGATTCTGCTTCTATAAGAAGTACATCGCCTCCCATGCTTGTCCATGCCAGTCCGATTGCTGTTCCTGGTTTGTCTGCAGCAATTATATCATCAGCAGGGAAAATCGGCTTTCCTAGATACTTTTCAACGCTTTTCCCTTTGATAAAAACTGGAAGTTTCACAGATCCGTCATTTTCAAGGATTTCAAGTGCAACTTTCCTCATGATTTTATCAATGGACTTCTCGTAGTTTCTGACACCGGCTTCCCTTGCATACTCTTCCGCTATCATTGAAAGAGCCTTGGCATCGAATCTTATCTCTTTTTTAGTCAATCCATTCTTTTTCAACAGACGAGGTACAAGGTAATCGTGTCCGATATGAATCTTCTCATCCGGGGTATAACCAGACAGCTCTATTATCTCCATCCTGTCCAGAAGAGGTTCTGGAATTCTTGATGGATCATTTGCTGTGACAATGAAAAGGACATCGGACAGATCATAAGGAAGATCGATGTAGAAATCCTGGAAGCTTGTATTCTGTTCCGGGTCAAGTACTTCAAGCAGGGCAGATGCTGGATCTCCCTGGAAGGATTCTCCCATCTTGTCAATCTCATCAATAAGGATGACAGGATTAGGAACGCCAACAGTCTTCATTGCCTGTATGATCTTTCCAGGCATTGCTCCTACGTATGTCCTTCTGTGTCCTTTTATCTCTGCCTCATCCCTCATGCCACCAACGCTGAAGCGGAAAATCTTCTTTCCGAGCGCTCTTGCAATTGAGTATCCGATGGATGTCTTTCCAACTCCCGGAGGACCTGCAAGACAGATGATTGCGCCTTTTCCATTTCCAGCTTTGAGACGTGAGGCGAGGAATTCGATGATGCGTTCCTTCACCTCCTTCATTCCATAGTGGTCATGTTCCAGGACTTTTTTCACCTTGCTTATAGAGTAGTCTGGAGCCTTGTCTTCAAAAGAGAACGGAAGGGCAAGTATTGTCTCGATATAAAGCTTTGTCATGGCATACTCAGGATTCATCGTCTCAAGTCCTGAGAGTTTTTCCAGCTCCTTATCTACCTGGGCTCTGTATATCTCTGGAAGCTTCTTGTTGTTCGCTCTTGTCCAGAGATCATCATTCTTGCCATTTCCCTGAGGTTTTCCCGTAAGTTCGGAAAGCTCATTGTTAAGAGCTCTGATCTGTTCTCTTAACAGCTGTTCGCGATTACGGTTCTTTATTTTGTCGTAAATCTCCTGCTTGATTTCGTTCTCTTTGTCGATGATGTCCTTTTCAGCTGCAATATATGAAAGCAGTTTCTCGATTCTGTCTTTCGGACTCTTTGTTTCCAGCACTTCCTGCAGGAATGTGCCAGGAGCATTTATGGCAGAGGCCGCATAGAAAGAAAGCAGAGAAGGATCATCTATATTCGATATATTCACTTCTGTTGCGAATGAAAAGAGATTTGTCGTCTGACTTAATGTCGTGATTGTGTCCCTGAGCACTCTTACATATGATGCAGTGGTTTTCGGATTCCTTATCGGAGTATCCGGGTCAGGGACATAATGAGCCCATGTGATAGGCCCGTCGATATCCATACTTTCTACTTTAACCCTCTGCAGTGTAGAGACAAAGACATGTATGCAGTTATTAGGCAGTTTTATAAATCTTGAAATTTTCGCGAGCGTTCCAATTTCCTTGTATCCATTATTCTGGTCCTGAAGCAGGGCTACGAAACAGCCGTCTCCTTCGAGTACCTTTGATATGATCTGCACATCCTGAGGTCTTCCAATCAGGAGTGTCGTGAAGGTTTCTGGAAAAAGTGGACGTTCAAGCAGAGGCAGAATGATAGCTCTTGCAGAAGCTGTCTCTTCAGACTCTACTGTTGTATATGTATCATTACTTTCGTTCATTAGTACCCCTTTGTACGTTAAATGTAATTTGATAACGTAACTCCGGCAAGAAGCAACAATAAATATTGACTGAAGGCTTTTCTTATGGGATGAATCGTAATATATGCTTAAAGATAATGACAAGCACCCCTGGGATGAACTTGTAGAGTATAGAGGAAAACTTATAAAAGGTTTCTGGCCGACGCTGCCGGAGCTTCTGCGTCTTTCTGCGTTGAAGTTCAGGAATAAAGTGGCTTTTTCCGTATTTTCTGCAGGCAATAAGCATTCTCTTACATTCGGTGAGGTCTTGGATATTGTCAGGCATGAGGCTGCATATTTAAGGGATTGCGGTCTGAAAAAAGGAGACAGCGTACTCCTGATAGGTCGCAACAGTCCTGATTGGGCTCTTTCATATTTTGCAATCCCTGAAGCTGATTGTATTTCTGTGCCGATGGATGCCCAGATGAAAGCAGCTAAATGCGTACGTCTTGCAAAGTTTGCCGATGTCAGATTTATCATTGCTGACGGTGCCATATTATCGATGCTGAAAGCCGAGGATGAAGAGTGGTTTTCTTCTCTTCTTGGTGTTGCTTCTCTTGATGGCAAAGGAGACTGGCTTCGTCTGTCCGATGTGACTACGCCATTTTCTTCAGAGCCTGTTGTCGAAGAAAATGATACTGCTGCGATTTTGTTCACATCTGGTACAACTGGAAATGAAAAGGGAGTTGTGCTTACGCATAAAAACATCACTTCGGATGTTTTCATGACTGTGAACGAAGTGAAGATCCTGAGTGAGAAGGATGTGACCTATGCACTTCTTCCTCTGCACCATAGTTATTGTTGTACAGCAGTTCTTCTTGAAGCTGTACGAATGGGAGCTGAATGTCTCTTTGGGCATGGTTTTGCTGTTTCGAGGATGCTTGATGACCTGAAACGCGGATGTGTGACGGTCTTTATGGGAATACCTCTTCTCTACAACAAAATTCTTTCCGGTATTATGGGAAAGGTCAGAGAGAAGGGTGTCGTTGTTTATTCTTTTATTCGCATGTTGATGAATGTGAACAGCATTCTTCACAAATTGACAGGACATTCTCCTCTGAAGAAATTCTTTCAGCGTGCAATAACATCGAAGCTTGGTCTTGATAAAGTGAGGCTTCTTATCTCTGGTGCGGGGCCACTCTCGCCACGCGTCGTCTGGGCTTATCATGGGCTGGGACTGGAGTTCATTCAGGGGTATGGTCTTACTGAAGCTTCTCCTATTGTAACTTTGAATCCTCCTGAACGTTTCAAGACAGCTTCCATTGGGCATCCTCTTGCTTTTTTTGACCTTAAAATTGCTGAGCCAGACAATGATGGTGTAGGTGAGATCCGCATCAAGGGACCCAATGTCTGTAAAGGGTACTACAAAGACGAAGAGAATACACGGGCACTCTTTGATGATGAAGGGTATATGCGTACAGGAGACCTTGGATATCAGGATAGAGATGGCTATTTTTTCCTGAAGGGCAGGGCAAAGAACATTATTGTCACAGAAGGTGGTAAGAATGTGTTTCCTGAGGAGATTGAGGACATGTTCCAGCTCGATGCATTGATTGGCCAGATACTTGTACGCGGTTTTCAGAAAAATCCAGCAGTGCCGGGTGAAGCTGTTGAAGCTGTGATATACCCCGATCCTGAGATTGCAAAGGGACTTTCATCTGATGAAGTAAAAAAACGCATTGAGGCGTTGGTCTCTTCCGTGAATCGGAATCTGGAGAGTTTTCAGAAGATTGAGAGAATTGTCATTCTTGATGCACCAATGGAAGAGACCACTACAAGAAAGATAAAGAGGGGAAAGGTCAGATGATATCTTCAGAAATATTTTTGTTGATGAGTTTTCCTCCGATTATTCTCAGCTCCGGGTAATGTTTTTTCAGATCATTCAGTGCGTAGTCTATTCCGCTTCCTCCTGATGTTGCGAAGATGACTATGTCTTTATCCTTCAGATTCGAGTTTTCTATGAATGTATTGATAATCCTTGGCGCGACTCCCCACCATATAGGAAATCCAATATAAATTGTATTATATAATTCCGTATTCGGAAGTTCTTTATTGATTTCAGGTCTTGATTTCTCATCCATCATTTCAATTGAACTTCGGCTTTTCTTATTTCTCCAATTAAGATCATCATCGGAGTAGGGTATGGAAGGCTGTATTTCATAGATATCTGCATTTGTTAGCTTTCCAAGCTTTTCAGCAGCCATACGTGTATTTCCTTTTGTAGAGAAATAGACAATAAGTTTTTTCATTATTCAGCTCCTTCTGCACCAAATATCATGAAAAAGAGTGAAATCGGCAAATTATATACTACAAAGAAAGTGCGCAGCTATTGCATTCTCTCTGAGAATCTTCTGTCCCCTGATTTCAATTTCCTCGCATTCCAGTTCATTTCTGAGATGCTTTTCTGCACTTTCAATGAGTACATCAATTATTTCCGGCTTCACAGGAAAAGTTCCATGTGAGGGCCATATCATATCGAAGGATGATTTCATGCTGCTTAGTTTTCTAAGACTTTCGATATATGCATGAAACTCACGCATCAAACCGAACATATAGATATTACCATTCTGCACGGTATCTCCTGAAATAAGAACGCGATTGCTTTCATCCAGAAGTGCAATGCTTCCTGGTGTATGTCCTGGAATGGAGATTACTTTCAGTTTCCTTTTTCCAAGATCAAATATGTATCCATCATCTACCGGGATGAATCTGCCTTTTCCCTTCTGGCAATTGTAGTAATTCACAGTTTCTGCTGGATGCATATAGAATGTTTTAAACTCTGCGTTGCTGCCAATATGATCAGGATCTCCATGGGTGTTTACAAGGGATACCGGAAGAGGCGTGATGCTTTCTGCTATTTCCCTTGCATCAGTGTGAGCATTCCACTGTCAATGAGAAGCGCCCTCTCTGTTCCCGTCAGAAGAAAGAAACGTACTCCTTCTTCCTCCATTCTCCAGCTTCTTTCATCTATTTTCACAATCTCCATAGCAACACTCATCCCTAGAGATAATGATACATCAGAAAACTATTGTATATTGCTTATTTTTGTAGAGAACCATCAGTATCGTTGTGTGGTGTGGTATCATTGTTTATATGAAAATCTCAATAATTTGTTATAGTCTCACAGGCCATACAGAAGAAATGGCTGAAGAGATAGTAAAAGGTATAGAAAAAGAGGGGCTGGAAGCTGCAGTTTTCAATATCCGGGATAACGCGGTAGATAATGAGTATCTTGCATCGTCTGAAGGCGTCATAATCGGGACTCCTACGTATCTTGCTTCTAGTGTCTGGCAGATTAAGAAATGGCTTGAAGATGATTCTAGGGCTATCAATCTTTCCGGTAAGCTGGGGGGAGCTTTTGCAACTGCACATTTTGCACAGGGCGGACAGGATACAGCGATAATGGATATTCTCGGCCAGATGCTTGTAAAGGGAATGTTGGTATATTCCGGTGGCGGAAGTTTTGGACAGCCGATAATCCATCATGGTCCTGTTGCCCTTGATAAAGTCGGAAATCATTATGAGGAAAGCAGGGAGATGTTCAGGATATATGGCTCGCGCTTTGCCTCAAAGGTAAAGGAACTTTTCAGCAAAGCTTGAAAAGCGTGAGAATGAGTGATTTCCTCTTTTTACTTTACTGTTTGTTCTCCATCTGAAACTCAATTCAGGTGGAGAGTATTTTTAGTCTGCTTTCTTTTGGATTGCAGGTGCATCATCAAATGATGGTATGGACTGTTTCAGCCATTGATTTTCTTCAGCAGCCAAGCCATATTCTCGCCAATGTTTCTCATGTTTTCCATTCCTTCCTCATCATTTGAAACATCGCCGACATCCTTTCCATAAACCATATTCCAGTATGTTGATCCGACTACAATCATCTCTCTGAAAAGCATGAAGTGATTAAGAGCATCCACGGCAGTCATGCCTCCTGCTCTGCGTACAGCAGCAACTGCTGCTCCTGGCTTGTGTTTCAGCAGCTTCTCATCGCTTAGACTTGCAATGCCGAGTCTATCTATGAAAATCTTCATTTTTGATGAGATATCCGCTCCATAGACAGGAGAACCAAGCACAAGGCCATCTGCTTCTTTTATCTTTTCGTAAAGGACATGGAAATCATCATTTAGAAACACGCATTGTCCAGCCTTCATACAGGCAAGACAGTGTTCTCCCTCGCACATCTTGCAAGGTTTTATTGTGAAATCCGGTAATTGTACTAGTTCCGTTTCAATACCATTCATGCTGAGAACTTCAAACACTTTTCTGATAATGATAGCTGTATTGCCATCCTTCCTTGAACTTCCATTGATTCCGATTACCTTCATGTTGTCTCCTATTAACTGAATGTCCGTCTAATACGTCGGTAAGAAATTTTTCCTCAGGCCTTTATCGCATCCCAGCACATCTGGAACACTTTATTGAAATCAATTCCTGGAAGCATTGATTTTTCTTTCCGGGTTTCCTTGAAAATCTGCTGAATAGGGTAATAGCAGAACGCAAGAAGCAGAGTAGGGCTTTCATTTTTCAGGTATCCTGTCTCTATACCTTTCCGGAATGCTCTGATGATATCCTGATTGTTTTCTTCAAGCTGCTGAATCATATCATCAGTAACAAGTGGGGAATTGGCAGCCTGTTCAAGAAAAAGGAATTCATCTGCATGGGTTTCCATGTAAGCAAGTAGGTTTCTACAAAGCTGGAAGACAATATCCTTGATATCGTCAGAAATGTTTATATTGCTGAGGCATTCCTGACTCATCTGTCGTTTTATGCTCATGTATGTCTTTCTCAGCATATCATCCTTGCTTTCGTAGTAGATGTAGAGTGTAGCAGGAGAAAGGCCTGTCTCCTTTGCAATCTTTGACATTGAGATATTTGCAAAGCCGATATTGTTTATCAACTTGATTATGGTTTTTGTAATTGCTTCAGGCTTTCTTTCATCTTTTAAGCGCATGTAAGTATTATAAGTGAACGTTCGTTTATTTTTCAAGCGATTTTGTATTATTTTTCCAACACGGCTTCCTGTTAAAGATGTGTCTGGGACAAAATGTTACCTTCATTGCTGATAATGACAATTGCAAAACGTTTAAATGCAAAAAGGTCTCATCACTTTAAATTCTGTTTAGAAATACTATGCGATAATAGAGGACGGAAGGTAGAAGAGATGAATATACGCCGTCAGCTCGCGCTGTCTAATCTCATGATGATACTTGTTCCCGTTCTTACGGCCATTCTGGCTCTTCTTGGTTGTTTGGCAATGCTCTGGTTTGTTGTTCAGCGTGGCTCAGGAATGGGGGTAGATGATGTAAGTGATTTCAACTGGCTGTCCCGTATGGCTGTCTCCTATGTGGGCGATATCATAGATGGAAATGATATTGACACTTCCCCCGATCCGCTTGTACAGCTTCTGGATGCAAACACCATGTATCTTACTGTTTCGCGGAACGGTGATGATCTCTATAAACACGGCACAGAAGATATGTTCTCAGCTTCAATGCTTGAAGCGGCCCGTGCAATAGATAGTGAAGAAGTCATACTTTCTAGTGATGGAAGGAGTCTTTATCTTGCCAGATTGAATATGGACGACGGAAATTACGAGGTCAGTCTTTTTGCAAAACTGCAGGATATGGAGACGAGGGCTTTTCGTGTAGCTGCGGTCATGACCTGGCTTGTTCTTGCTGTTGCAATTCTCCTTTCGGTTTATCTGACAAGCCATTTCGTCAGCAAGGCTCTGCTTCGGCGTATCTCCATGCCTCTGAATGAATTGTCAAAAGGTGCTGAAGCTTTGGGAGAGGGGAATCTAGACTATCGTATTGATTATCGGTACGAAGATGAGTTTACTCCTCTATGCAGGCTTTTCAATGAAATGGCAGCAAAACTCAGAAGCCTTATTGAATCAACTCAGAAAGATGAGGAGAGCCGAAAGGAGCTGATTGCCGGTATTTCACATGATCTGAGATCTCCACTGACTTCAATCCAGGCATATGTTGAGGGGCTTGAGGATGGTGTTGCCACAACAGCAGAAATGAGGGCCCGCTATCTCTCTGTCATCAAGGCCAAGGTTCATGATATAGACAGCCTTGTGAGTCAGCTCTTCCTTTTCTCCAAGCTTGAGCTGAATGATTATCCTGTCACTCTTTCTGCAATGGATATTGCTGACATTCTCAGGATTTTTGCAGAGACCCATGGCCCGGATTTTGCACAGCGTGGTCTGGATTTGATTATACCGGATGAAAATGTGCGTGGAATTGTCAGTATTGATGGACCACTGTTTGAACGTGTTCTTGTGAATGTAGCGGAGAACAGTCTCCGCTACCGGAAAAGAGAGAAAGCGACATTGTGGCTTGCTACAGAACGAAAGGATCACAGTATTGTCATTACTCTGGAAGATGACGGTCCTGGAGTCGGAAAAGATGATTATGACAGGCTATTCGAGGTCTTCTATCGTACAGACAAAGCCCGCAGAGATCCGGCAAAAGGCAGTGGCCTTGGGCTTGCTATATCTAAAAAGATGATTGAACACATGGGTGGAACTATAAATGCAGAGAAAAGCAGTCATGGCGGACTTGCTATCGTAATCACTCTAAAGGAGGATATCTGATGGAAAAGATCCTTATCATAGAAGATGATCGTGACATTGCGGCAATAGAGCGTGATTATCTTGAACTTGCTGGCTATAGTGTCGTACTCGTGGAGGATGGAAACCTTGGTCTCGAGGAGGGGCTGAGTGGCCGCTATGATCTGATTCTTCTGGATCTCATGCTTCCTTCTCTCGACGGATTCCAGATCTGCCGTCAGCTACGGAGTAGGTTAGACATACCTATAATCATGGTCACTGCAAAACGCGAAGACATAGATAAAATCCGAGGGCTGGGGCTTGGTGCTGACGACTATGTAGATAAGCCTTTCTCTCCATCCGTTCTTGTTGCGAGGGTACGTTCACAGCTTTCTCGCTACCAGAGACTTAAAGGCATGCCTGGCGGAAATACAGAGATAAGTGTACGCGATGTGACACTGAATACAGAGACTCACCGATGCTTTGTCAAAGGTCGGGAGATAATGCTGAAGAACAAGGAATATGAGGTTCTGCTCTTCCTCATGTCCAATGTCGACCGTGTCTATACGAAAGAAGAACTCTATGAGAAAATCTGGGGATTTGACGCTATGGGTGATAATGCGACGGTTGCTGTGCATATCAACCGTCTGCGAGAGAAGATGGAAGATGATCCGTCACATCCTCAATACATTCAGACTGTATGGGGTGCAGGATATCGCTTCAGTGTTTAAAAAAAGTTTATAACCGTTTACACAATGCTTTAAGAGGTTTCTTCATCCTTTGTTTATGACAAGGAGAAAGAAGCTATGAACATGAGAAGTCATCTTGCATTGGCAGTGTATCTTTCCGAAAGGCTGGATCTTAGGTCGTTTGCCTTCATTTTTGGCAATGTCCAGCCTGATCTGGCTGTATATAGCTATTTAAAAGGTTCGACTTCCGGACGTAAGGCGCATGGCCATGATTATAGAAATATGTTACCTCGCATTGTCTCTGTCCTCTCCAAGCTGGAACAGGGCAAAAGAGAGGGAATTGTTCACAGCTATCGTCTTGGCAAGCTGATGCATTATATTGCCGATTCCTTCACTTATCCGCACAATGAAATCTTTCGCGGAAGTCTTCGTGCTCATATGCATTATGAGGATGATCTGGAGATTGTACTTCTGAACCATCTGAATGAAGATTATTTTCAGACAACTAGCCTCAGGGCAGAAGATGTCATGTCTTTTATCACGGATCTTCATTCTTCCTATATCGGAACTAGTCCGTCAGCTGAGAATGATAGTTCTTATATTATCCGGGTAGCGGTATCCGCAGCTTTCGCCCTTGCAAGTAGCCGGCGTATTGTCCGTCATGCTGTGGAGCTGTCATGAGCCGTGTTTCCAGAATCGTGATGAGAACAATATCGGTTCTCGGCATTATTCTTTTCATTTCTGTTCTGGTGTTAGCCTGGAGACGTGGGATATTCTCGAGTCAGAAAGCAATGACTGATTTTGTCATTGGCCTTGGCATCTGGGGACCTCTGGTCTTTACGCTGATTCAGATTATTCAGGTTATCATCCCGATTATTCCGGGGGGCATCAGCTGTCTTGCCGGCGTACTGATGTTCGGACCTGTCAAAGGTTTTATTCTGAATTATATCGGTATTTCTCTTGGTTCTCTTTTCATATTCATGCTGGCAAGAATATGCGGACGGCCATTACTTGAGAAGTTTTTCAGTCCATCGATGATTGAGCGTTATGATGGCTGGACAAAAGAAGATGGACGATTTGGGAAGCTATTTGCAATTGCGATCTTTTTTCCTCTTGCCCCAGATGATTTCCTTTGTGCCCTTGCCGGAACTACGAGAATGCGGCTTGGTTTCTTCATCATGGTGATTATACTTGGCAAGCCAATGTCGATTTTCCTCTATTCCCTTTTCCTGCAGTTTGGATGGAAGCTGCTGATCCCAGGAGTATGATATGTCTACATTTATTTATCAGGGCGGTCTCAGCCTAGTCGGAAGAAGCGGGGTAGGAAAGGCGATAATGCACCAGAAAGAGGCCTTGAGAAGAGCTGGAGATGACGTACGCACCAGCGAGGATTCAACAACATCTATTGTCCATATCAATACAGTTTTTCCTGACTCTCTGATGACTGTCATGAAAGCAAGAGCAAAGGGGTGGAAAGTCATTTTTCATGCTCATTCAACTATGGAGGATTTCCGAGGATCATTTCCTCTGTCTAATCTGCTTGCACCGCTTTTCAGACGTTATCTTACCTTTTGTTACGGGCTAGGTGATATTGTTATCACACCGACCGACTATTCTCGTCGTATTATCGAAAGTTATGGTCTGAAAAGACCTATTATCCCGCTTTCAAACGGGGTGGATACTGGATATTTCATCCGCGATGAGCACAAGGGAATGAAATGGAGAAGGAGCAGAGGTTATAGTCCTGATGAGAAGATTGTCGTGACTGCTGCTCTTCCTATTGAACGCAAAGGAATTCTTGATTTCATTGAGCTTGCACGCCGTCTGCCTGATATACGTTTCGTATGGTTCGGATCTCTTGGAAAGGCTCTTATTCCTCATAAAGTACGTCGTGCCATGGCAGAGGCGCCATCTAATGTATCTTTTCCTGGTTTTGTCACTCAGGATGAACTTGTCGCAGCCTACTCAGGTGCTAACTGTTTTCTCTTTCTGAGCCGGGAAGAGACTGAGGGAATAGCTGTTCTTGAAGCTCTATCCTGCGGTATTCCCGCTGTTCTGAGATTTATACCTGCATATGAAGCACTTGAGAGAGAAGGTCTTGGACCATGCCTTTTCCATAATCTCGAGGATATTGAGAAGGCTATACGCCGGATTACTGATGGCGATGTTGAAAATCTGAGCAGAATCGAGAGGTCCATAGCAGAACGCCGCGATATTGCTCAAATTGGAAACAGACTGATTGAAATCCATGCCAGTTTAGAAAGTGTTTAAGAAAAATACAGATGGATTTTCGGAAACTCTGTCATATTCAGGTTAATAAATGGAGGCGTGATATGAGAATATTAATCACAAGTGACTGGTGCATAGATGCAGTAAACGGCGTTGTCACATCCATGCTGGCTCTGGTTAAAGGGCTGAGACAGAGGGGACATGATGTAAGAATCCTTACATTATCACCTAATAATTTTTCTTATATTGACGGTTTCGTCTACTCTCAGGCATCCCATAGCTGCGGGTTCATCTATCCCAATGCACGCTTTTCTCTCCATATGGACAGTGGAATTTTCAGAGAACTTGTTGCTTGGAAACCCGATATTATACATTCGCAGTGTGAATTCAGCAGTTTTCCGATGGCGAGGCGTATAGCAGCCGCAACCGGTGCACCTATTGTGCATACATTCCATACTGATTATGAGCATTATGCCAGCTATTGCTGGATACCGCGTTTTCTGTCAAAAGCTGTTGCCGCAAGAATCTTCCGCAGTACGGCAAGTCATTGTGATGCCCTAGTCGTTCCATCAGTGAAGACTGCTTCCCTTATTCCGCTTTATGGGATACAGACGACGACAAGCATCATCGCTTCCGGCATTGATACAAGCCGCTTTGAGAGAACTCTGGACTCAGCAGAACGCGATTTCATGCGGAAGAAGCATGGAATAGGAGAGGAGGATTTCGTCTTGCTTTATCTTGGTCGCATTGCCCAGGAGAAGAATCTGGAGGAACTTGTTGAATACACAGCCCGGATCAGAAGAAAGAATCTTGTCCTGATGATTGCAGGTGGAGGCCCTTGGCTGGAGAAGCTACGGGAAAAGGTTGAGAAACCAGGTCTGAGTATAAGAATCATACTGACTGGAATGGTGGAACCTTCGCATACCCCGGACTTCTATCATCTAGCGGACGCTTTTGCCATGCCTTCAACCAGCGAGACACAGGGGCTTTGTCTCATTGAGGCACTCTCCTCATCCCTTCCTGTGATATGCCGACGTGATAAGGTTCTTGAAGGAGTTGTCAGAGATGGTTTCAATGGTTTTGTCTACGATGACGGAGAAGCCTTTGTCAAAGCACTTTCATCTCTTATGAACAATCCTGTGGAAAGGCGACAGATGGCATTGAATGCAGGTCGTACAGGATTGCTGTATGGAATAGGCACATTTGCATCACGCATGGAAACTCTTTACTCTGACATTCTTTGCAGAAGACTTGGCAGAAAGGAGCTTGCTGTATGAATGGTGATGCGTCAGCAGCTCATTCTGATATGATTGCTGCGGAAAATTCAGTAAGAAGGCTTGTCAGATGATCTATGAACTTCGTTTTCTTGAGTCTTTCCATGACGCTCTCTCCTGCGCTTTCATGGACTGGCTCATGGTTCTTGTCTCCTGGCTGGGAAACGGTGGAGCCATATGGGCGCTCCTTTGTTTTGTATTGCTTTGCCGCCACCAGACCAGGAGACTGGGACTTTCAATGGTCTTTTCATTGTTGATTGAACTTGTTTTCTGCACGATGCTTAAAAACATATTCGCACGTCCAAGGCCATTTTCATTCCAGCGAGATGCTGAACTTCTAATCCCTGCTCCGACAGACTGGTCATTTCCTTCGGGACATACAGCCTCATCTTTCGCTGCCGTATCTGCTTTGCATGATGCAGGATGGAAATTAACCGTTCCTACAAGTATCCTTGCATCTCTGATAGCAATTTCCAGAATGTACCTTTTCGTACATTATCCGAGTGATATCATTGCTGGATTGATTCTTGGCCTGATCTGTGGTCCTTTGGGCAGGCTTTTTGCTACTATCGCAGAGCAGTTTTGGAAAAAGTAGTCCGTACGATGAAAGAGGCCCCAGAGAAATGATGGCTCCATCTGCTGTCTGATTCTGAATATGGGGTAGAGTGAATCTTTCATTCTTATCGCCAGAAAGAATGTGGCTTTTGCCAGTAGTTTATATTATTTTAAACCAGAATTCCTGATTTGGTTTTCTGCAGCCTTCTTTATATACGGCTTCATGTTTCATCGGATATTATTCACGATTTATCGTAGGTTGGGTGTATATCACTTCCTTTGCTTTATAAAAAAATATGAAATAATAAAATGATGAGAATTGCATTATGTGATGACCAGGCAGAACAGCTGGTGCAGTTGTATACTGCAGTCAATGATTTTGTCTCATGCCATCATATTGGAAAAGCCATAATAGAAAAATACAGCAATCCCCTTGCTCTTCTCGATGCAATGAAGCGCGGAGATAGGTGGGATATATGTATTCTCGATGTCTGTATGCCAGGCATTGATGGAATAGAGCTGGCAAAAGAGATAAGAAAAAAAGGGGGACGGACTGAAATCATATTCATTTCCGTTTCTCCTGAATTTGCTGTGGATGCTTTCTGTCTGAATGCTGTCCATTATGTACTCAAACCTTTTCGTTCTACAGATTTTGAGGAAGCAATGAATCGTGCTCTTGCATCGGTCAGAAAAAGAACCTCGAAGTTAATCCCGATTCAGTTGAAGAATGGAATTGTGCATTCGGTTTCAGTCTATGACATTTTCTATATTGAAAGCATTTCATACAGGAGGATTGTCCACACACGTACTGGAGTTTATGAAGAACAACGGCGGACGCTTTCAGGATTTTGTGAGATTCTTGATGAAATGGCACCTGGTCAGTTCATACA
>CALXYN010000045.1 GCA_944392975.1 uncultured Spirochaetaceae bacterium
ATGATCGAAAGCTCGGAGGGACAGATTCTGGTTCTGGAGAAAGAGAAGGAGCGCATCGAAAGGGAGATTGCGGAGATCAATAAGGAAATTGATGCGCTGCGGAGCAAGATAGACAGGCTCCGCGTCTGATTAAAACGGGGAAGGGGATGTGAATACCATGCATTCTCCTGTAGCAGGGTGTCTGAATTCAATTAAAGCAGAGTGCAGCATCAGCCGTTCTCCTTCCTGTCTTGTGCCATAGAGTCTGTCTCCTTTTATTGGATGACCAGTAAGGGCGGAGTGTACCCTCAGCTGATGTGTCCGTCCTGTATGCGGAAAAAAACGCACTCGTGTATACTTTTTGCCGTCAATTACTTCTACGCCAAGGCGCTTCCATTCAGTGATTGCCTTCTTTCCGTGCTCGTAATCTGCAATCTGATACGGCCTGTTGTCTACATCCAGTCTTATTGGGATATCAATGATTCCTCTTTCTTCTTTGATAACACCTTCAAGAAGTGCTTCATATTCTTTTCTCACCTCATGGTTTTCAAAAGCCATTGAAAGAGTACGTTTTGCATCTCTTGTGAAAGCAAGAACAAGAAGGCCCGATGTGTCCATATCAAGTCTGTGGCAATTGCATTCTGCAGGAGAGCTTGGAAAAAGGGTATGAAAACGGAATGAGGCACTGTCCTTTTTGTCTTCTCCTCTTCCTGGTACTGAGAGCATTCCCTCTTTTTTGTTTATTACGGCTATGGAGCTGTCTGCATAGATGAAATCAAGACCAAGCATTGAAGGAAGAAGCAGGCCGCATCTAGCTTCGCATGGCGCATGGAATTCAGGTTTGCCGTTCTTTATCCTGAATTCAGCCAGTCCAATGATTTCCCAGTTTTTCCTGAGCGCCGTGTTGATGCATTTCAGACCAGCGCAGTCTCCTGTTCCCCATGGTGCCTTTTCAGGAAGACCAATATCTTTGCCGTTCCAGCACCTGAACCGATAGAGAGAAGAAAGGGAGGAAATGCTTTCATTGGTAAGTTTTTCCCTTTCGCTTTTCAGCTCATCTTCACCATTGTCGATCCGTTCTGTCAGCTCATGAATTCTTTCATCATTCTGCGCTATGATTCTCTTTCTCTCAGAAACAGAAAAACACGGCTGGACATAGCCAGGAACAGTATAGAGTTCGCCGATACTTCCAGAGAAACCTCTTAAAATCTTCACTTCATTCGAAGATTTCGGTTTTGCAATAAGCACACTCAGCATCGTCTCTTCTTTCAGGCATGCTGCTGGGTACTCTGCAGAAGGTGGAAAAGAGATTGAACCTGAATCAATGATTGCAGATGTCATTTTCTCAGCTTCAAGCCTTGCATCAGGTGTTTCCAGGAAACTAATCATAGTCAGAATCTTATTATTTTCCTGCGAGTGTGGACAAGGAGGCATCAAGTGTTTATAATCACGTTGTTTCCGGGTAGTAGCGCAGGGGCTAGCGCACTTGGTTCGGGACCAAGGGGTCGGAGGTTCAAATCCTCTCTGCCCGATAGAGGACCTTCTTTGCAGGGTCCTTTTTCTTTTTCCCGTGGTATCATCTTGGTTGGAGGATACTATGAAAAGTACAGTTACCGATCTGCTGGAACGGAGAAGTTCCAGAATGTATAAGAGTGAACAGATTACAGATGAAGAACTTGAGACAGTTCTGGAAGCCGGGAAATGTGCTCCATCGGCAATGAACCGCCAGAGCTCTGTGATGGTCGTGCTGCAGGACAAGGAAGCAATTGCAAGACTCTCCAGGATGAATGCCGCGATTATGAATTCTGATAAAGATCCATTCTATGGTGCTCCGACTGTTATCATTGTGCTGGGTGACAGAAACAACAGAAACGCAGTACAGGATGGCTCTCTTGTCATGGGCAATCTGATGAATGCTGCACATGCAATAGGTCTTGGATCGTGCTGGATAAACAGGGCTTATGAAGAGTTTGAGACAGAGGAGGGAAAGGCACTCCTTGCCTCTTGGGGTGTGAAAGGAGACTTGATTGGTATCGGTCACTGCATTCTTGGCTATCCTCTGGATCTTCCGAAAGAAGCAGCTCCACGAAAGAAAGACTGGGTATACTGTATCCGCTAGACGAAATCTGCATACTCTGCACCGGATGCTTTCAATAAGTCATCCGGCCTGAGTTCGATCTGTATACCACGCTGTCCTCCGCTTACATATATTGTATCTTCGAGGACAGCAAGCTCTGAAATATATGTTTTATAATGTTTCTTCATTCCCAGAGGAGAGCAGCCTCCTCTGATATACCCCGTGAGTGAGAGTAGTTCTGTTGTTTTTATGAGGTCAATTTCCTTGCTTCCTGTCAGTGCTCTCGCTTTTTTCAGGGATATTTCAAATTCTGCAGGAAGACAGAAAACGAATATTTCCTTTGAGGAATTTCTCATGACGATTGTCTTGTAGACTCTTTCAATGTCGAGCTCGGCACTTGCTGCGGCATGAATTGCATCGAGATGTTCTTCATCCCATTCATACTCATGTGTAGTGTATGGAATCGAAAGACTTTCAAGAATTCTCATTGCATTTGTTTTCATGCCACAATTAGTAGCGTATTGCTTTCTTTCAAACAAGCAGTGTTGTGTAATAACCGATGAAAAAGAACAGACTTCCAAGAAGCACGAAGATATGCCAGATGAGATGATGGTGTGGTATTTTCCTTATAGAGTAGAAGAGAACTCCTGCTGTGTATGTGATTCCCCCTGAAAGCACATATGGAAATAGTGTTTCCGGTAAATATGGAAAAACGCTGTCGTATATTGAAATGATTGACCATCCCATGACGACGTAAAGAGCAATATGAAGAGGGTAGAAACGTCCCCAGAATCTTATTGTAAGTATTATCCCTGTAATTGCGGCAATCCACATTCCGGCTGTATAGGCAATTGTCAGATCTGTGCCAATGTATAGAAGAATGGGGGTATATGAGCCTGCTATCAGGAGATAGATGCTTGAGTGATCAAATACGCGGAAAATCTTTTTCATCAATCCCGGCTCAAGATAATGATAGAACGCGGAGGATGCATAGAGAATCACGTTCGTCAAAGCGAATATGATCATCCCGGTTTTCGCAGCTGGATGATTTATGGTCCCTGCTGAGAAAATGACTCCGATCAGGCCCATAAGTGCAAGTACAAGACCGATGAAATGCGAATAAGCATTTTCCTTCTCTTCAGAAAGCGTAACGTGCTTAGGTAGTGTGATGTTCTGTGAAATCCAAGTGCCCATACCGCGACTGTACAATCGGAAGATGGAGAAGTAAAAAAGCTAATTTTAATCAATTTGAGAAAATAGGTTGCTTTAATCAGCTGAAAAGCAGGTATAGTATAATCTTACTATGTACAATTTGTAATAAAAATGCTTAATTTTGTAATAGTTTGCATGAAAATAACGAAATGATTTGCATCAGTAAGCTCATCATTACTTCAAAGAGTTTGCTGTTTACCTTTTCAAAATGAGTGCTGAGGGGATGCAGAAGAAATAGAATATACTCTGAATAGAAAGGGACGCTCAGACAAAATATTTCAGCGCATGGAGCATGCTATCTGGTGATTCTTCCCATAGGGGTTTTCCCTATGGAAGTAGTGCTCTGATTGTAGGAATTAGTCTGATTGCTGGTAGCCAGACTCGAACTGGCAAGGGCAAGCCCGGCAGATTTTGAGTCTGCTGTGTCTACCAATTTCACCATACCAGCGTCTTGCTAATGATAGCAGAATATTAAGCTTTGAGACAAGTGAATATTGAGGTTGATGGCTCGTTGGGGTATTGTATACCCATGCTCAGACGAATCTTTTCAATTCTCTTTCTATCAATAGCAATTATCTCGTCCATTGCTTCTGCAGATATGGATGAATCTGGAATCATTGTCTCTGATATTCCTGTGATTTATGGAGATGAAGGTTTCAGAGAGAGAATTCTGGAAAAGACGAAAGGTGAGCGTGATCCGATTGGCCTGGTACTTACAGGAGGATCTGCCAGAGCACTTGCTCACATAGGTGTTCTGGAGTATCTGGAAGAAGAGGGGATTGTCCCGGATTTCATCATCTCAAACTCCATGGGATCTATAATCGGAATGCTCTACGCTGCGGGGCTTACTCCTTCCGAAATCATCGAATTGCTGCTTTCTGCTGATTTATCAACGCTTTTCAGCTTCACGCTGCCGATTGCAGGTGGGATAATCATTCCATCTGGTTTTGAGACCCTTATAAAAACTGTTGTCGGAGAAGATACAAGGCTTGAGGATCTGGATATCCCTGTGATGGTCGTTTGTGATGATATTGTCACGAAGAGGGAAGTAAGGATAACAGAAGGGAATTTCACAGATGTTCTGCTCTCTTCTTTTGCGCTGCCTGTATACTTTGCGCCTAGGGAATACCGGGGTCATCTTCTGATAGATGGTGGTGTAATCACGCTTCTTCCTTTGGATGCCGCATTCGAATACACCGATACTGTCATTGTCTCTACAGCTTTCTATAATGCATCAGATATAAACCTGCTTAATTCAGTAACCGTACTCAATTCCTCTTTTGATGTCGGGAAAAACCAGAAAGCAGCCAGTTCTATGAAGAATAATCCTGATTTCATCTGGATCAGGTGCGATGTCGAGAATTTCTCTTTCATGGATTTTGACAAAGCAGAGCTCATGGCAAGGATTGGATACGATAGTGCAAAGAAAGAGGCTGAGAATCTTGGCGGTATCTATAGAAGCGGGGTTCCTGCTTCCCTTCAGCTTTCAAGGAGTGCTGTAAAGGAGAGAATTGATGAGGCTAAGCGTAATCTCGATTTCTTCGGCAGAGTGAATGCCTCTTCTCCATCAACTGCACTTTCGTTCTCTTTTGATTCAAATCAGGGAAAGGAATACAGGACATATCTTTCAGATACAGCGGACCTCGCGCTAATTTATGAATTCAGAACGGGAGGCCTTGAGACAGGTATTCTTGTCGGCGGTGCTTTTGATCTCTCTACACATGCAGTTGCCTCAGCCTATCCTCTTCTGAAAGGATTTGTCAGATATTATCCTATCGACAGGTTGCGTTTCACATTCGATCTCTCTGCTACTTTCTGCCATGATCCATGGTATATCCCGCACCTTTATGCGCGGCAGGGTTTTGACTGGGTGATGCTGCATGAGAGCGATTTCTATTCATTGACGCTCAAGGAAGCCCTTGAGTATGTGACGGGATTCAATGGAATGGAGGCTCTGGCTGTTTCCGGAGTTATTGATGGCGATTGCATTCTTCCGCTTTTTGATATCCATGCATCAGCTGGCTATCTTTTCACAGCTTCTGATATTTTCTTCCATGATCCTCATCATTTTGTAGAGGCAGAGCTTTCTGCCCGTTTCTGGATTCCCCAGTCACGGTCATGGTTTCTGGATAGTGGTGTATTTTCCAGAATTTCCGTAGATGGCCGGGGGGATGTTCCTCTGTTTTTATCAGATGGTTATTCAAGCACCCTTCTTGGAAAAGGCTATGATTATACACGGCTTTCCAGCTTCCACAATACGATATTCTCCGTCGGTGCTGGATATGCATTCAAGGTTTCTCCGACATTCGGAGAATTCCTGATCTTCGAGGACTCAGAGCTTTCTATTTACTGCGACATGCTTCTGCATGATACTCTTTTTGATTATTCGGCAGGAGTCGAAGTCCAGACATCGTTCTCTCTAATCGGGCTTATGAAGCTGCCGCTTCGCATCAGGCTTGGATACGACTCCCTCGCAAATGGTTTTGTATCATCGTTTATACTGACGATGAAGTATTAATCCTCATGGCGCTTCAGCCATCTCTCATCGGCTTCCGTGAGTTCTGTGTTGGCTTCTCTGTCGTCATCTTCCTCTTCGTTGCTGATTACTTCTGAAAAATCCGGAAGAGCCGGGAAGCCTGGAAGAACATCAGGGATTTCCTCATCTGTTTCAGCCTTCTCAAAATTTGGAATCGTACCATTCACTATTTTCAGTATTGCTTTGTTGTCGTGATTTGCTGCTTCTATGAATGGTCTGCAGCACTGTTTATCATTAAGGAGGTTCAGCATCTCTTTCACAGTTTCTTTTGTGTATACGGAGTAGCGCGCGAAATCTGCATCGAGAGCTTCAGAGAACAATCTCCTGGCATTTTTTACGTCTCCATAATGCATATAGACCTGTGCAAAATGGACATAGGCATCTGGAAAATTCGGGCGAGCTTCACTACAAAGCGCTTCGAGATATGCTCCAGCCTGTTTCCATTGTCCATGGAACATCGCATTCACTGCTACAAAGTCAACGATTGCAGGAGAAGAACCTCCGCTGGTACCCATTTCGTCGAGAAGTTCGCTGAATTCCCTTGTTTTTCCTGCCGCGAGATAATAGGTGAGAAGGTTGATACAGAGATTTCTGGATACATAGCCTATGCTCTTTGATTTCTCGCAGAGTTCTATTGCTTTTGCATAATCCTTCTGCAGCCAGTAATACATTGAGAGTGATGACAGGGCAGGTCCTGCGACCTTCCTCTCTTTTGACATTGAGAGCGGTTCCAGTATTTCCTTTGCCTTCTCTTCGTTATCATTCTGGAGAAGAACGGATGCAGCAACTACAGCATTCTCATCGGAAAGTCCCGCTTTAAGAGCTTTCTCCATAAGCTCGACGCCCTTTTCCTTTTTGCCAGGTTCAGAACTGTTTATTGCCCTTACTGCTTTTGAAAAATAGACAGTACCTCTGCTTGCGAAGATAAGCAGAATAGCGGCAGCTATGATGAGGATAAGACCAATGACAGCCGGAACATCCTCATTCATCATTGCAATAAGGGCCAGAGCAAGTACTCCAGCTCCTGGTATGAATCTGTATTTTCTCATAAAAACTCAGCAGAGGCAGCTGACGCCTATGCCGTTCCTCCTCTCAGATACTCTGTTGCGATAGCTTACTGCTTATGCTAGCATCCACACAGATTATGGGAAAGAGGATATTGCTTCATGTTTGCTGCGGACCGTGCTCCACAAGTTCTGTGGAGAGGCTGATTGACGAGGGGTATGAGCCTGTGCTCTTTTTTTCTGACAGCAACATTTTCCCACATGAGGAGTTCATGAAGCGTTATGAGAATCTTCTCATTGTCGCTTCGCATTACAATTTGCAGGTGATTCTGGATGACTGGGATCATGATAAGTGGCTGGAAGCTGTAAAAGGCCATGAGAGGGACAGAGAGCACGGTGAACGCTGCAGCCTGTGTTTCTGTTTCAACTTGGCGAGAACTGCTGCAAAGGCAGAAGAACTTGGCATTGATGAATTCACTACAACCCTGACTGTCTCACGTTTCAAGAACAGCAAGAAGATTTTTGCGGAAGGAAACAGGTTCAAGGGCTTTAAGGAATTTGATTTCAAGAAAAAAGATGGATTTAACCGCTCTATAATCCTTTCCAAGGAACTGGGGCTCTACAGGCAGACATGGTGCGGCTGTGAGTTCTCCAAGGGGGAGGGCAGTGCTACGTAAACTTCTGAAAGCGATGACACAGCGGCTTTTCTGGTTTGCTGTATTCATCGTCATACAATTTGGATTCCTTCTTTATGTGGTCTTGTGGGCAAGTTATGCATTGGGTTATTACATTGCCTTCAACCTGCTTTCAATTGTGATGCTCTTTGTTGTTTTCACCCGTTCAGAAAAACCGGCATATAAAATGGTCTGGATGTTTCTCATTGGTATTCTTCCTGTATTTGGAGGGGTTCTTTACCTGCTTATGGCAAATAAGAAGCTGGGATATTTTTCCAGGAAGAAAACCAGGATGTTCCTGAAAACACTTCCAGAAGCTTCCGCATTCCCAGCAACTGGAGAGGCCCCGCTTTATGAGGAATTTCCGGAGTACAGCCATATTTCCAGATACATAAAAAATATTACAGGACTTCCTGCATGGGGTAATACGGAATGCACTTATTTTTATTACAGCGAGGAGTTCTTCCATGATGTTCTTAAGGAAATAGAGACTGCCGAGCGCTTTATCTTCATTGAGTATTTTATAATCGGAGAAGGAAAATGGTGGGGAAGGATTCTGGAGGCTTTGAAAAAGAAAGTCAAAGATGGCGTTGATGTCCGTGTCATTTACGATGATATGGGTTCTATAAACTCCGTTCCCGGCCATTATGATGCAAGGCTCAGAAGTTATGGCATAAAAGCAGTTGCCTTCAACAGGGTCAAGCTGCATATAAATCCGAGATTGAATTTTCGTGATCACCGGAAGATTTTCGATATTGATGGAAATATCTGCTATACAGGTGGCCTCAATCTTGCTGATGAGTATGCAAACGACGAAATCCGGTTTGGATACTGGAAGGACAATGCTGTGAAATTCAGAGGAACCGCTGTCTGGAATTTCACATTCATGTTCCTGGAAATGTGGAATGGAGTCTGGGGTGGAAATGATGACCTAGGCCTTTACCTTCCTTCCATTTCTTTTCCAAGCGATGGTTATGTGCAGCCTTTTGGTGACAATCCTTTCGATGAGTCATGTACCGCAGAGGATGTCTATATACAGATAATTGCAAATGCTAAACGCTACGTCTGGATTACGACGCCTTATCTGGTTCCAGATGATCAGATGATGGGTGCTCTTAAGATTGCGGCAGCTTCGGGGGTGGATGTAAGAATCATCACACCGCATTATCCGGATAAGAAGACAGTTTTTGAGGTCTCTCGTTCAAATTACATTCCTCTGATGAAAGCAGGAGTGAAGATTTTTGAGTATATGCCAGGCTTTATACATTCAAAGACTTTCATTGCTGATGATAAAGCCGCGGTCGTTGGTACGACGAATATAGATTACAGATCTTTCTATCTTCATTTTGAACTTTCTGTGCTTTTTGTCGGTTCTTCGGTAGTGAAATCTGTCAAGGATGATTTTGAGCGTACATTTGAGCTTTCAGAGCTGATGACTCCAGAACGAGTTGAAGTACATAATCCGATAAGAAGATTTATCAGATATTTCCTGCGCTTGTTTTCTCCTGCATTCTGAGCTTGACCTCCCGCCGTTTGCCAAGTACTGTTTCTAGATATGAGTACAAGAACTACAGCTGCATCTTCCTCTTCAAGAGAGAGGGAGGCAAAAGAGGCTTTTGAGGATATTATTTCGGTATTCTGTTCTGTCACGGAAAGTGATGATATGAAAGCTTTATTCGATGACCTTTTCACCGAATCAGAGATGAGGGATATGGTTGACAGATGGCTTTTGATGACAGATCTCTATAAGGGAAAGCCACAGCGCGAGATAGCCGAGGAAAGAAGATTATCACTTTGCAAGATAACAAGAGGCTCAAAGATGTTGAAAAAAGAAGACGGCTTCATGCACCGCCTTCTTTCCTCTCGTTACGATGATCATCTTCACATCTGATTATTTTCTGCGTTTTCTTTTTCTGTCCGGGAAGGAGTATCTGCCATCCTCTCCGTCGCGTGTATCGCGTCCATAAGGCTGGTAGTCATCTTCCCATTTTCTTCTGCGTTTGCCTTTGCCACGGAAAGCTTCTTTTCTTCCAGAAGCTTTCTTTCTCGAATCTCTGACGCCGCCTTCTGGTTTTGCTCTCATTATGACGGGTTTTCCTTTCAGTGTGCGGTCTGAATATGCTTTTAGAATTTCTTCTGCAACTGAGAATGGGGCAGAGACGAATGCGGATGTATCGTTGATTTCGATGTCACTGATATCCTCATCCCGTACTCCCGTCTGGTCGATGAGGATGTTTATGAGCATTCCTTTCGTAAGACCGTCTTTGCGTCCTCTTGCAATGAAGAGCCTGGTCTTTCCACCTTCATCCATCGAAGGAGACTTTACGCGGTCATAACGTTCTCTGTTACGGGACTCCTCGCGTTTGTCTCTTCTGGTTTTCTCTCTTTTTGCTTTCTGAGGAGCTACACTGATCTCTTTATAGCGTGAAGCATCGAGCTCATTTTTATAGATGGAAGACAAGAGAAGAGCGAAAGCCTCTGTAGAATCCCTTCCTGCAAGAACACTTTCAGCAAGCTCCATGTATTCTGGCTTTGCCTCGCCTTCAAGGATATCGAGGATACTTTCCTTGATTCTCTCTTTCTTCTTCTCGATGATTTCCTCCGCTCTTGGAATTTCTTCCTTGCGGATATCTGAACGTGCAGCTTTTCTGATATAAGCGAACTTTCGCGACTCGGAAGGTGTAATGAATGTTATTGCAGTGCCGTTCTTTCCGGCTCGTCCTGTTCGTCCTACACGATGGATATAAATCTCTGGATCCTGTGGAATCGTATAGTTGATTACATGCGTGAGATCCTGGATATCAAGACCTCTTGCTGCGACATCTGT
The DNA here is from genome assembly GCA_944392975.1 of uncultured Spirochaetaceae bacterium. Taxonomy (GTDB): domain Bacteria; phylum Spirochaetota; class Spirochaetia; order Sphaerochaetales; family Sphaerochaetaceae; genus Ornithospirochaeta. The sequence goes on from CALXYN010000045.1 coordinate 10,310, forward strand.
TGCAACGAGGATTGAAAGCTGATGTTCCTTCATTCTCCTGAGAATCTGCTCTCTTTCTCTTTGTGACAGATCTCCGTGAAGTGATGCTGCATCATAGCCTCTGTCATGGAGTTTCTGACCGATTTCGTCACACTGCAGCTTTGTCCTGCAGAATACAACACCATAGAAGTCCGGTTCTCTGTCGATGATACGTGTGAGAGCTTCAAGTTTATCTGCTTCTCTTACTTCATAGTAAATCTGATCTGTTGAGATGGCGGCTGTGTCTTTCTTCTGTGTCCTGATGATTTCAGGATTTTTCATGAACCCTTCAGCAAGTTTCATGATTGCTGGAGGCATTGTTGCAGAGAAGAGAAGCATCCTGCGTTTATCAGGAACAGCTCTCAGTACTGCTTCGATATCGTCGATAAAGCCCATGTCAAGCATTTCGTCTGCTTCATCGAGTACAAGGAACTCAAGTTCATTCAGGTCAAGCGATCCTCTTCTGATGTGATCAAGAACACGGCCCGGTGTTCCGACAACGATTTCCGTGCCTCTTTTCAGCCTCTTCAGCTGCTGGACCATGCTTGCACCACCATAGATTGGAGCTATATCAAGATGGCGTGTTCCTCTCAAAGAGCTCATTTCCTCACTGACCTGGCTGGCAAGTTCTCTTGTCGGTACCAGAATCAGTGCCTGAACCTTTCCGTTCTGTGAGACGGTTTCAAGAATGGGAAGGGCAAATGCCGCAGTCTTTCCTGTTCCTGTCTGCGCCTGTCCGACTATTTCGGTTCCTTCTTTGAGAAGAAGCGGGATTGCACGTCTCTGTATTTCTGTAGGTTCTTCGAAACCTTTTTCTCTTAGTGCTTTGATTGACTCTTCACCGAGTCCTAATTCTCTGAATCCTTCTAGTTCCATATCTATAAATTATGACGAACAACAGAAGTTTAGCCAACATGGTGATTATGTCATCTTTTTTCAATTCAATTCACGTGTTAAAGTACTCATGTTTTATTTAGGAGGGGTTTAATGAAAACAGTTGGATACAGAAACGCATGGGCCTTTTTAGATGAATACAGAGGAAAGGAATTCGAAGGTGAGTGGCCCACAGTTCCTCAGCTTCTGCATATATCTACGATGAGGTTTCCGGATAATCTCTGTTTCCGTGCTTTCAATCCCGATGTACAGCTTACATATACAGAGGTGGAAGCGGCAGTTTTCCGTATTGCAAGGGCTCTTGTAAGCGATGGGTTCAAAAAAGGGGATAAGATAGCGGTCTCCGGTCATAATTCTGCTGAATGGGCTCTCGCATACTTTTCGATTATCAAGATGGGAGGAATTGTTGTCCCCCTTGATCCTACACTTAAAGACAATGAAATAGAACGCTTCATTTCGTTTGGCGATGTTTCAGGACTCTTTATCGATTCTGAGAGACTGGAGAGGATAGATGCTGATGGTGCGCTGGGCCTCAGGAAATATTCTATAGAAGAAGATGTGATGAGGATGGATGGTCCGGAATGTGCTTTCCCTGTTTTGACGGGGGAGGATATTGCTGCAATTCTCTTCACTTCTGGTACTACCGGAACACCAAAAGGCGTTATGCTCAATCATAATAACCTTGTTTCTGATTGTTTCATGAGTCAGTCCATTATTGTTTTCTTTCCAACTGATGTTATTTACGCTATTCTTCCTCTGCATCATTCATATACGATGATGGCTGTTGTTTATAACGCCATAAGTTCCGGTGGGGCCGTTGTCTTTGGGAAAAAACTTGCCATGTCCCACATCTTCCAGGAACTTAGAGATGGAAAAGTCACTATTTTCATGGCTGTTCCGATGCTTTTCAATAAAATGATTTCTTCTCTTATGTCGGGCGTGAGAAAAAAGGGCATTGTCGTATATGGTGTGATAAAAGCCCTGATGGGTATTTCTGGATTCGTGAAAAACAGGCTCGGCAAGAACATCGGTAAAAAACTGTTCGGTTTTCTTTTGGAAAAGCTTTCATTTGAAAATGTAAGACTGTGTATCTCCGGAGGAGGTCCTCTTCCAGCCTCTACATTCAGAATGTTCAATGAACTTGGTCTTGATTTTGTTCAAGGCTATGGTCTGACGGAAGCTTCTCCAATCACGCATGTAAATCCTGTAGAGGCATTCCGAACCGAATCTGTCGGCAAGCAGCTTTTTGGCGAGGAAGTTAAGATTGTTGATCCTGATAGCGATGGCAATGGTCTCATATTCATCAAGGGACCAATGGTCATGCAGGGGTATTATAAAAACAGGGAAGCAACAGAAGAGGTGCTTTCTTCTGATGGATGGCTGAATACCGGAGATGTTGGTCATTTGGACAGCGATGGCTATCTTTACCTCACAGGAAGAAAGAAGAATGTGATTGTGACTGATGGGGGTAAGAATGTATTCCCGGAGGAAGTTGAGGATCCATTCCAGCTTTATGATGATATCGAGCAGATATGCGTAATCGGATATATTTCTGACAAAGCGTTGAAGAAAGAGGAATTGATGGCAATCATCCTGCCATCAAAGAGCTGCATTGAACGTTTTGCTGATGATAGGACCCGCATAGAAGCGCATATAAATAGTATTGTTGATAGCGTTAACAGGGATGTTCCTTCCTATAAGCGGATTACGAGAGTTGAGGTTGTTTATGAATCACTTCCTCTGACTGGTACAAAAAAAGTGAAAAGGGGAGAGGTAATAGAAAAATATGGTAATAAATAAGGTATTGCAATAGAAGCAATTATGCAAAATATTGCAGATTGTTGGCAAAAGCTGTTGACAATATCATGAGTTTATGACATATTTGTCGTCGTTGAAATTGCTAGGTGCACGCCTCGCTTTCGCTTAATGGTGGAAGTAGTTCAGCGGTAGAGCGGCAGATTGTGGATCTGCTTGTCGAGGGTTCGATCCCCTTCTTCCACCCTACTACCTCCGATGGAGGAAAAGCGCTCTTAGCTCAACGGATAGAGCGTCGGACTTCGAATCCGCAGGTTGTAGGTTCGAGTCCTACAGGGCGCACATAATTGGGCCGCTAGCTCAGCTGGTAGAGCAACAGACTCTTAATCTGTGGGTCAAAGGTTCGATCCCTTTGCGGCTCAGAGCACCGCGAGAGTGGTGAAACTGGTATACACGCTAGTCTTAGGAACTAGTACTTCGGTGTGCGGGTTCGAGTCCCGCCTCTCGCACGAAACCTA
>CALXYN010000046.1 GCA_944392975.1 uncultured Spirochaetaceae bacterium
ACGGGACGAGTGTCAATGAAAAAGTGCCGATTGTGCTTCTTGTAAACAGTGGCAGTGGCTCCAATGCTGAAATTTCAACGCTTATCTTCGCTTCTCTTAAAGAAGAGGGAAGGGATGTGACGATTATCGGTAGTGGAACAAATGGAGCAATGGGCAGTTTAGTAGATCAGTATGTTTTCAATTCTGGTTCTTTCACAATCGAAAATATTACCTGCAACATTGCTTCTGTCGAGCATTCTGACAGAAACAAGGAAACTATTGAAGGCAAAGGTATTCTTCCCGATGTAGAGATTACTTTCGATTATAATGCGTTCGCATCCGGTTCTGACAGAAAGCTTGATGAGGCATTCCGGATAATACGTGCAAAGATCTGATGAGAGGCATTACCTCTCATCTTTCTGTTTTCTTTGTCTCTTCCCAGAGCTCATTGAGCTCCTTTACATGGTCTTTATCAACAGCAATACCTCGTTCTTTTGCCATATCAAAGAGATGCTGGAATCTTGCTTTTACCTTCTCGTTGCATCTATGAAGCGCAACGTTCGGCCGTATTTTCATGAAACGGCAGAGATTTACAACTGAAAACAGAAGATCTCCCAACTCCATTTCGAGATGATTTTCATCCCCCTCTGCAATTGCCTCATTAACTTCTTCCAGTTCTTCCTCAACTTTCGCAACGACTCCGGAAACCTCAGGCCAGTCAAATCCGACTTTTTTCAATTTCTTCTGTATCTCATAGCTTGCCTCAAGAGGGGGCAGGGATGATGGAATGTGGGAGAAGAAAGAATCTGCTCTGTCTTTATGTCCTTCGACATTTTCCTTCACGCTGTTCCAGAGCGAAAGCACTTCTGATGCAGAATCTGCTTTCTCATTACCGAATACATGAGGATGTCTTCTTATAAGCTTATTGCATACTTCATTGATTGCATCCTGCGGTAGAAAATCCTCATTCTCCTGATGGATGCAGAGATTCATAAAGACATTTATCATCACATCCCCGATTTCCTCCCGCTCAGATGGAATATCTTCTTTCAGAATTCCGTCAAGGTATTCATAGCTCTCGTCAATCAATGAGATTGTTGCGCTTTTGTTGGTTTGCTCTCTATCCCAGGGACAACCGCCTGGGGCTCTGAGTATCGATATTATTGTATAAAGCCTGTCTATAGCTGATGGCAGACTGTCCTGATTCTCTCTGTAGTTTTCTATCATAGCTTAATCATAGCAAAGTTCAGAATAACCCGAAAGAGATTGACATTACTATTTAAAGTAATTGCTAAGCACAGTAATTACTGTGCTTAGCAACAGGAGACAGCCAATGATTCCATCTATTCAGGAACTGGAAAAGCTTGAAAGAACAGGGCTATATGACGTCGCTGCTGTGAAGCATGAGATTTTCAGTGACAGCATCACACCGATAATGCTATTGAGAAAGCTTCGCAAAAGAAGCGAACATGTTTTTCTCTTTGAGAGTGCCGAGCATATTGGAAGGATAGGCAGATGGACATTCCTCGGTTTTGATCCAGATCTTGAGATAACAGCTACTGATGGAAGAATTGAAGTCAGGAACAGCAGCTGTCCTGATAGGGCAAAGGAATACACAGGGGAGCCGAAGGTTTTGTATATGTTGTCTCTTCACTAGGAGTTACAGGTGTAAGAGATGTCATCGAAAGCAATATCGGAGCGATGGTGAAGATGGTTAAAGCCGAAAAAAGCATCCCCACTGCTGTCGGATTCGGAATATCTCGTCCAGATCAGGCATATGATATGGCAAGGAAAAGCGATGGCGTGATTGTCGGCAGTGCTATTGTCAGACTATGCGAAAAATATGGCCGCGACTCCGTTCCTTATGTATCGGAGTATGTACGGGAAATGAAAGAGGCTGTCAGACGTGCAGATGCTGAAGCTTAATCCAATTCAATAAGTTTATTCTGATTCTTTCTTGCCGATTTATCGGATATAAATTCCGATTCATCGGAAAAACCTCGGAGGTTTCTGAATGTACTGTACAATGCTCTACATCAGTTATGCGATGTGTTTTGAAACTAGAATCTCATCACCCTATGTCACAGCAGAATGGGGGGGGGGGTATAAAAGGAGAATAGTTTTTATTCTTCTCTTTGTTCTGCTTGTGACACCCCTTTCAGCCTCCGGTTTTTCTCTTGGAGCCTCAGGTGGCATAAAGACAACAGTCTGCTCTTTCAATGACGGGCAGGAGTTTCCTCTTGATGGTTTTCTTGAGCCTGTCGGAATCAATGGACGCATATATTTTTCGCATGATATTTCCCGACAATTCTCATATGGACTTCTTTTTCAGGCTGAGAAAAACTGGACCGAGCTGGATTTTTATCGGAGTGTTGTCTCCCTTGATCTTGCAGCCCACATAACAGCATGGGTTTCTGCTGGAGAAAAGATAGAAATACCTTTTACTGGAGCTATCGGAGGCCATCTCGAATTTCTTGGCAATCATATGTCCTGGGGAATGACAGGACTTTTTGAAACTGGCGCAGACTGGATCCTCGACGAGCATAACCGTGTTGGTTTCAGAACCGGTATTGGCATGCGTTTTCAGGTAATGAGCAAAGGAAGTTCCTTTACACTTGTCATCTATCCCGTAGCTGTCTCTTACTCATATAGATTCTAAGGGGGGTGCAATGAGGAAATACCTGCTTTTGATTGCAATTACAATATTAGCCATTTCATGTAGCGTAACGATATCTGATGAACCGACATATAGCCTTAGAGATGTCAGTGTGCATATATCTGACAGACTAGGTGGTCATATTTCCCTCTCTGATACAGAAGAGGGAAATCTCAGTATCTCGGGTACTGGGAATGAAATATCCGCGGCTCTTGATGGAATTGACCCATCTTTCTCTGTTATCTGGTATCTCGATGGACAAGAGGATGGGAGAGTTAGAGGAAGTGAAGTGCATATATTCCAGAACATTCCTCCCGGAACCCACCAGATAACCGCTGCTGTATTCGGAGATGGAGAGTACGAGATAGGAAGCATCTCCGTCCTCATCACTGTTAATCACATCAATGATCCGGTTATAGAACCAAGGGAGGAAAACAATGCATAAGGCAATCCTTGCAGCATTATTGAGCGTTCTTCTCGTTATCGTCTCATGTTCAGGTTCTGATGACGGGAAGACAGATCTTACAGTTGCTGTTGAAACCGATGATATCTACGCAACAAGCTCCGTTCTTCCTTCTGATGGGAATGGAAATATTCTAGAGAATTATGACATCTCGCATTACAGATTTTTCCTTTATTCTGGTCGTAGCTGGGCAGAACTCCTTGCCGACAATGATCCTGTTGAATCTGATTTCCTGGAACGAGGAGAGACCTTCACGCTCAGAAACATTGTCTCCGGACTCATCTGGAAGGCAGAAGTTATTGCATATATCGACTCAGACGGTGGAGATGCGATAGGGGAAGAGCTTATTCCTATTGCATCCGGAGTATCCGGTCCTACTGTAATAGCAGGAAACCGGCACTATATTCCTGTGATTCTTGATGAGCTTGCCGCTGCAGATGATGAGGTGATAAACAAACATCATCCATCAGAGACCGAAGGTGAGAGCAGCATAAAACCAGGAAGCGCAAAGATAACAGTGATCCTTCCTCCTGGAATTGAGCGGGATGATGACAATGCGGTGGAAATAAGTCCATCTGCATATATTTCATATGCACTTCTTGACAGGGATGGCACTCCTGTTTCCAGAAGGACACTGGAAGAAGAACTTGATCAGAATGGCAATGAGTACTCGATCTCTATCTATGACGGAGAAACCGGATCAGAATTTGACAGAAAATACTCGGCTGTTGTCAGCATAGAGCAGATAGAACAAGGTGCATACACAATCATAATCGAAGTAAGAGATGAAGAAGGAAGCAGCCATATCTCCAGACAGGCTGCAGATACTCTACTTGTACTGCCGGGAGTTGAATCGGAAGGAACAATAGACTTGTATGATACATCTGTTTCAGTAAGTCCTGATATTCAGATCATAGATTCCCTTGGTCAGACAATCGATATAGTCGAAGTATCTCATTCTCTTTCCGCGATGGATGGTGACGAGAAAGAGAATGACATTAGTATCTCACTTTCCAATGATGATGGTTACAGCATCTCGTTCTTTATTGATGGAGTGAAAACTGATCCCAATTCATCTGAGTCTGCATACATATTCAAAGACATAAAACCAGGTGGGCATAAAATCCTTGTTCTTATTGAAAAGGATGATGAGCCTCTTACAGTAGGGTCTTCAGAGATTTCATTCCGCGTTGATTTTCCTGAAGGGACAATAGGAGGAATATGATGAAGAGATTCTTTCTTGTTTTAACTATCACACTTGTTGTTTTGTTCTCTTCATGTACTCTGGACAACAGCGTGAAAGATTCTGGAAAGCTATCATCAATAACTGTTCAGATAATCAATGATATTTCAGCAAGAAGCTCAGTTTTCCCAACAGATGGAGCAGATGAGGTCGAGAATGCTGATATCACACACTACCTTATTACGCTGACTCCAAGTTATGATACACATCAAAACAAAATAGTTTCAGCTTATCTTCCCAAGACAATGACATCCTTCTACGCAGATAATATCGAATCCGGTACTGTCTGGAAGGCGACAGTCGAAGCTTTTGTTGATACAAAGGGAACAAATACAGGAAATACTGTTACTGAAAGTAACCCTTCTGGTTTTGTCCGTGTTGCAATTGCAGAATCTGAATGGATACAGATTTCTGGAAACGATACAGTCATACCAGTGTCTCTCAATGAGCTTGAAAGAACAGAATCGAATAAAGCAGAAACAGTAACAGTACGTCTTCTTCTTCCTGAAGGAATAGGAGATGATGAGGGCGATAGAACGTCCTTTAATTATAAATATTGGATTTACAAAGATGGCGATATGTCATCAATGCCGTCTTCTTCACCTTATTATGCCCAGGCTGATAATGTCGTTTTCACAGGTGAGGATGATGATGGTTCTTATTACGACCTGAAAATAGATAATCTGGATCAGGGACGGCATCTCATTGTTGTCTCAATTGAGGTTCCGAGTAATAACGGGAATAACACTCATATATCGAGAACAGGAGCAGAGTCTATGGTTCTTCTTCCGGACTTTGCTGCATATGGTGAGATTAGTTTGAGATCCACTAAAGCGCTTTCTCCTGATCTGATCATAACAGATGAGATGGGGGAAACAATTACAGTAAGCCTTTCTCTTAATGGATTCCAGTAGGATGGTCTTTATATATACAAACCAAAAACAAGTTCTATTACCGCGACCTTTACAAATCTCCCTGATGACGCCGTGCCGTCGTTTTATATAAACGAAACGGTTGTTACACCAACTTCTTCTACAGGTGGGAATTATGTTCTTCCTGTATCAGGATCCGGCACACATGAGCTATTTGTTCTTGTGACGCAGAGTGGTGACAACACAGCACCGCTATCTGTTGGCAGTGTATCTCAGCAGTTCCGCATTGAGTTTGATGAAATAGGTTTTGACCCGATTGCTACAGGAGGCAGTATATGAGAAGACTTATCTACGCTCTGTTTATCATTATATTAATCTCTTCCTGCTCTCCATCTCTTGAAAGGGAGGATGGAACCTCCTCCGTTACAGTCAGGATAGAAGACTCAATTGCTTCTCGTTCATCAATATTGCCAGAAGTTGACGGAAAAAATATCAGCAATACTGATATAGCGTTTTATAAAATATGGCTTTATAGCGGAACTTCAGAGACTGAGGCCGAAAGCAATGCTTCTACTGATGTTGATCCTGAGATAAATACTACAGCTGACGGATGCTCTGGATACCAGCCACGAGAGAATGCTTCATATACGCTTTCAAATATAGAATCAGGACTTTACTGGGTTGCAAGAGTCAGGGCATATGCTGATATAAGTCCGGCCGATGAATCCTCATCAGGTCTTGTTATGGTTGCAGAGGCTGTAAGTAATGCCCAGGCTGTATTCGGAAATGATGACAGCATCTCTGTATCTCTCAATGAGCTTGGAACTTCCGATAGCAGTATTGGACAGGTTGAGAAAGCGGGAGAGATAACTATCACCCTGAAACTTCCTAATGGCAGTGATGGAGCCAGCATAACTTGCAATGCCATTCCATTGTCTGGCAAAGCAGCAGGAGAAATTTTTGTACCTGTATTTGATACTGTAATGCTGAGCAATGAAAATACATTTACTTTCACAATCTCAGAGGATACATTTGAACAAGGGAATTATCTTCTTACAGTCAGCATTGAAAAGAAAAACGACGATGGCACTACTGTTTATCTAGCAAGAAGTGGAAGCGTGCTTATGAAACTGCTTCCAGGTCTTTCTGCCTCCGGTACCATTGATCTTGATTATGATGTTTCGCTGTCTCCTGGCCTGGGAATAGAAGATAGCCTTGGCAGTGAGATTAAATTCGATGTTACGGAACTTTCTTGGAATGATACTAATGATAATGGTGTATTTACATTTCAATTAGAAGAAGAAAAATCTGAAGACATATCGTATGGTTTATATATCGATGGCATATTAAAAGCATCTGGAACTATAACAACTAAAGGGCCTCATACATTAGAAATTTCTGAGTTATCACCTGGAAAACATACAGTAGTATTTATACTCCGCAATGAAAATGAAGCAAATTCTATTGGAAGTTATATTTATATACTAAATGTTTCATATGATTCTAATACAGATATAACAGTAGAATAGGGGTATTATTGATGAAAAAATTAGTAACTCCTATTTTTATATTATTGTTAATCATTTTAGTATCATGTGCGGAAAAACCTGATAACACCCAGACCTTTTCAATCATGATAGGCAACTCAATTACCTCACGTTCAATTGGTCCTGTTTATGGAGATGCTGATTCACCAGCTAATACTGAGGTGACGCATTATCGTATTTCTTTGTATTTCTCCGATACCGAGGAAATCGATGTTAGTGGAAATGCAGGCTTTGTCTCTGATTACCTTGCAAAGAAAAATGCAAAATATACATTCAGCGGTATTCTCTCTGGAAAATACTGGGCTGTAAAAGTTGAAGCATATATCAATCTTACAGGTTCGAAAGAGACTATAGAAGCCCCAGAAAATGGTTCGCTTCCTGAAAACCTTGTAAAGGTTGCTGAAATATATGCTGGAGATAACCAAGTTGAGGAACTCCCAGATAATTTTACTATTACTGGAAAGCTTGTAGCAGGCCATGCTGATAATTTTGTTGATATCGTAATCGATGAACTTGCAACTGGCGCTGGCTACAAAGGAACAACACTCAATATTTCAATGATACTTCCGCAGGGGCTCTCTGAAGATACGTGGTATTGTAATCTGAATTTAGCGAAGACGATTAATGGAGAAAATCTTCTTGAGAATAATACTTTTACTGTTTCCAGCAGCGCCGAGTATTCTAAAACTGAAGCCGACACTGATGGTGTTCAATACGATGTATATGAAACAGCGATAGATGTAAGCAATATTGATCAGGGAATTTACTTTCTGACTGTAAACGTAAGCAATAGCAATACAACTAACCCTTCAATTATACGTACTGCAGTTGTTCCCGTACGAATCATCCCTGGAACAATTTCTAAAGGTGATATTGATTTAAGCTATGAAATAGAAATCAATGAAGCGCCACTTGAGATAACAGATGAAACTGGAAAGATTGTTGAACTTGAAAATGTTAAATTCGTTTTTACATATAGTGATGTAGGTGAGAGAACCCTTAGGTTATCTACAGAAGACTTTATAGACACATCAGATTTCGGGGATAATGTGAATGCAATCTATATTATCGATGGAAAATTGATAACCGACCCTTCACGTACAACTGAATCTCCGGGTTCACCTAATAAGAAGTTTAATTGCAGATTTGAGGATTCTAAAATAGATGCTATGAAAGGAAGACATATCATCACCTTGATTATATACAACGAGGACAATCCTCTTATATTCGGTTCCTTCTCCGATTTTGCTGAGTGGTATCTTGATGACCAGGAAATAACAGTAGAGGAGGTGTCTCAATGAAATTCATTTTATATTGCTTGCTTTTGTTTTTAACACTTTTTTCATGCAGCATGCCTCAGAATATCCCAGCTGACGGAACTACTGTATTAACTCTCTATGTTGATGATGGTTCGACCAAGTCCTCCAGCATGATAAGACCTGATACTACTACATATCCAAACCAGTCAGTTTCACACTACAGATTTCTGATGTATTCATTTGCAACAGAACCAGATAGAACAATTATAGAGGCTATTGCAAATGGTTCTAACAGCAATACTGCTTTTACATCTTCCTTATTGCCCAAAAATGATGGAGTGTTCAAATTCTCCGGTATGCCATCTGGGGACTGGTGGATTGTGAAGGCAGAAGCCTATATAATAACGGATCAATCAAGTTCCACAGATTCGATTACTACAATCCCAGATAATGCGTACCTTGTCTCAACTGGTACTAGTGATGCCGTACATCTTGTATCAAGCTCAGTAGAAACAAATGTTTCTATTAATACTCCAGTATCTTCAGAAAGTGCAGGAAGTATTGTCATAACAGTCAATCTTCCGACAGGGTGTACAGCACTAACAGTCAGTAGTTGTACAATCAAACCAATCAACTCGGCAGACGAAACAGCATCTATGATAAACAATGCCCAAACTAATCTTGATTCAGATAGCAATACCGCAACAGTAACAATACAAGACACCAATCTGCGAAATCTTGAATTCGGATCTTATACATTGGAGTTAACATTTAATCTAACTGTTGGTGGAAATTCAATTACAAGAACTGGAAGTGAAGTTCTTTACTGGATTCCAGGCCTTCCTGCTAATGGTTCCATTGATCTTGCTTATAGCGAACCTGCTGATACTGATGATTTGGATATTATTGATAATTCTGGATCTGAGATAACAAGTCAGATGGACTATTGGTTCAATGAAAATGGTGGACTGAATATACGTATTGGATACGATGCCAATAAGAATTATGAGCTCTATGTTTATATAGACAACACTTCTTATCAAGCTGGTTCACCAACTTCTTCTGATGGTTATTATGTATGGACAATTTCTGATATTCCCGAAGAAGTAGCCATGCTTAAGGTGATTATAAAAGATCAAACACCATACGGCATCGGAAGCTATGAGGCAGAACTTAATAACTCAACAAATGATTGGACTTCTATGACAGTGTCTGGTGAAGGGGAGGAAACAACATGAAACGGCTTATATTTTTCCTGATTATAATCATTGCAATCTTTGCTTCCTCCTGTTCAGATCCAAAACCTGAAGGAGATGCTTCTCTTGTGATATCCGCATATGTGGATGCTGGTGCTATGTCATCCATTCAAGGATCTTCTGGCAATGTGTCACATTATGATGTAGAGGTATATCGAGGGGAAGATAAAGTATATACCAGCAATAAATTCGCAATTGACAGTAATGTAACAGTTAAAGGTTTAGCGACAGAGGTAGAATACACCATCAAAGTAAATGGATATACATCTGTTTCTGCTGTCAATTCAATTGTTTATGGTGAAAGTGAAGTTACTTTGATCGCCAGCGTTAATAATGTTGCAATATCTTTGGAAAAGATTCCGGAAAATGCTTTAAGTACAGTAACGCTGAATATCATGTTGTCTTCTTCATATGATGAAAAAAAAGTAAATTATGTATGTAGGCTTGCTGATGGAGGCGTGATTACTAATGGTTCGGGCTCAGGTACACCGAATTCTGGCAATTTAATAATTAATAATCTTGAAATTCCTGCGGGAAGTCATGTTCTTGAAATTACAATCACTCCGCCTTCCGATAGTGGTCTTGATTCTTTAACCACTGCAGAAGCTATCAGGGTTTATCCATCAGATAATTCTATAACAATTAATCTTGATATGGTTAATGAAACTGCAGATGTGTATGGTGTAATGTGGAATTACAGCAATTCTGGTTATTCGACGAAACTTACAAGACTTGATTCTTCTAATGATCCAAATAAAATAGCAACAGCAACTGTAACAACGGAGCCGAAAGCATATTATTCAGGTCGTACAGATTATGATTCACCTTTTGATGATATTGCACCATGGTCGGAAATGAAGCTCTGTGCAGTTCCATATCCAGCAGATGGTACCAACGGTATCATCTATTATGATGAAAACAATTCAGAGTTTAGTTCTTATACGGAGTTCATTGAAAAATATACAACTGGTGATAATAAATTTAAATATGACATCATGGTTCATCTTCCTGAAATGTATTATAGGGTTATTGATGATTCTGTTGAGAGTCGTCGTTACTACTATGTTTCTGCTACTGAGTTTGAAAACTCGAAAAAACATCCTGGATCTAATACGTATGTTTCAAGATATAATATGACAAATAAATACGCAGAAATCGATCATCAAAATATGTTTCATCATATGGATCCGAATGATGGAGATAATAATTATGAAAAGGTTATCCCTATGTCGGTTCCTAACGGCTTTGAAGAAAACTCAATAAATTACATGTATCATTTATTTCCAGCTGCAATAGATAAAATTATACCGAGGAAGAACAATGAATCGGAAACTATAAAAGTCAGTAATGGTGAGTATTATTATTTTGATTATTTCACTCTCTCGTATATTCAGTTGATGTATTTAGTAGAATATGCCAACTGGACTTCAGGAGTAGGGTATGGTACAAGTGGTCTAAACGATTATTTATCAGATCCTGATGAAATAGCATATCATAGTGGAACAACTCGAAATTCTTTAAATCATCCGTCAACAGATTATTCGGATTCTCAAAATGTCCAATACAGATATATCAGCGGTCTTTGGAATTTGCAATATGAGTATTTCTATGGTCTTAAATTGGAAAATGGATATATGTATATATCCCAAGACCGTAATTACAATCTCGAAGGAAAGTGGATAAGATTAGATTCAGTTCCGTATACTGGAGTAATTTTAGGAAGCATAAAAAAAACTTATTATCTTGAGAACCATGAATGGTGTCTTGGACTTCCAGAAAATTTTATTCTTTCTACTAATACAGAAAATATTTTAGGCACAATATCCATTCCTAATGAATCGGCAACTCAATATATGTCAATTAGGAACAACCTTAGTATTAGTAATTATATAAGCATATTCAATTTGACATCATCTTCTATTTATCAACCAGATTTAGGAGTGGGGCTACGGTTTATTGTAGGTCGATTTATATATGTCCCCGATTAAGAAAAATGTTTAATTTCCAAATTCTATACAAGAGAGTTTATGTATAATGAACAACACTTTATACAATGAAGCGTCCAACAATCTGGGCGCTATCTGTTTTTTTCACATATTGTTTTTTTCATAAAGAGTAGGGGAGCACCCTACTATATACTGTTTCTATATGAAGATACAGAATCAAATGAGACAAGCTTTTTTAAGCTTTAAAATGATAATTTTTTGAGTTTTTATCTGGATATTTTTTTGATAGGATCACAAGGCAATAAAAAAGTATCTAACACCCTATTTTATGGGGTAAAATTTGTACAATAGGTGAAAAAATATTTTTTATAAATAAATATATTAATGTATAAAATACATATAAAAATATAAATAATTTAATAAATAAATAAACTTAAATAAATTATTATATTAAATAATATATTATTTTAATTTGCTGAAATTTAATTCTAATTGACAGAATATACATTATATCCATAAAAAATTAAACAAAATCGTGTGTAGTTGACTGGAAAATTTGATAAATTACAAAATTCAAATGCAATAAAATAATAAACATATTTAATCATTTAGCTAATAATAAGTAATTAATAGATAATATTATTTATATAATCTATTATAAATACCTATTTAACAGGGTATTTATCGAATCCAAATTTTTCAATTCTGTTTCTATTTAAAGTATTCTATATTAGATGAGAGGCATTACGTGATCAATGTCTGCTTCTTTGAAATCCTTTCGTTATAGTTTTTACTCTGCAAATATCAGCTGTACAATGGAACATTGTACGGCCAAGCAAATAGCGCAAGTAAGAAGGAATAGTTAAAAGTTAATTGTAAAAATAAACTACCCTATTATGATTTATTTCTTAACAGATTTTGGTTATATCTTTCCATTATATTGTATTAATGCAACTCATTTTATCCAAATATCGGCAAGAAGACTCCATCCTCTATAGGGAGGAGATGGATTGCTTAGTGTGCATGATGCATTGCTGATTATTAATCATATGATACAATAAATTATGGATGAATCAGCACGCATCGAGAAGAATAATGTCATCAAGGAGCACGGCAAGGAAACCCGTGCCCGCCACAATTCGATGCGTCCTGTTGTCATTGAAATGAAGCTTGACCTGAAATGCCTTAACAAGGCAGAACAGGAAAAGCTCTGGCATTACTTCACCCAGTGCCGCTGGCTCTGCAATCACCTCATCTCTCTTGACGCTGATGCATTCAAGTCTTTCGATACGAAGACGAGAGACATCACTTCTCTGGATAAGGAAGGGAATCCTGTTTCACGCTGCCTTGCAATGCCTGCAAAGTTCATCCAGTCTGTATACTCATCCTTGAAGCAGGACATGGCCGCTCTTGCCGCAAAGCGTGAGAAGACAGGAAAGAAGAACGGGAAGCTGAAGTTCAGGTCAAGCTATGATTCCATTGACCTCAACCAGTATGGGAACACACACTGGATCTGCTATGGCAGTGATGGCAACAGGAATGGGAAGTACAGGAATACTGTCCACATAGCAGGCATCAGAAGGCCCATAAGGGTGTTCGGGATGGAACAGATACCGAAGGAATCGGAATATGCCAATGCGAAGCTGATGAAAAGACCGTCAGGGATATATCTCAAGCTCACATGCTACATCCCAAAGCATGAGGGAGATGTGAAGCCTGGGAATAAGGCTGACATCGGCCTCGACTTCGGCATAAAGACAACGATAACAACCTCTGAAGGAGAGAAGCACGATATATCGGTCCGAGAAC
>CALXYN010000047.1 GCA_944392975.1 uncultured Spirochaetaceae bacterium
ACGCATCACGCTCGATGGGCAACATTTCTACATAGACCTTGTGTTCTACAACATTCCGGCTCGCTGCTACGTGTTGAGAGATGGAATATGCTTTTTGATAATACTTCAATCATGGATTACCTCTGGATAATGCTTTACAATAATAGTATATCAGATTGCGGGGTTTGTCGTTAATCAAGGAGGTTCAATGGATATCAGGAGACTGGCTCTTTGGGAAGGCCGTTATGCAACTTACATGTCTAATGATATCTTCTCATCCCTTATTGAGGATCAGGGGGAGGTCCTTATTGAGCTGACATCGCGCACTCTTTCCGGAGCAAGAATCAATGCACTTTCTCTTCCATATTTCCGAGGTACAGGCTCTGGAGTTATGTCTGATGAGAATGGAGAGTGGTGGCAAGGAAGTCAGTCTCTTTATCAGGCAGGTGGCGGGTATTTCACGTTTCCTTCCTCGTCTTCAGAACATATCAATTCCAATTCCACATACTGGACGCTCAGGCGTTATGGGACTGAAGAAGAGCATGGCGGGGTCTGGCGGCTTTCTGAGATGAAGAGCAGGGAGGAGAATAATCGCTTCAAACTTGAAAAGATCGATATGCTTCTGCCTTCCCATCCTGTGCTTTATACTGCCATCAGAGTAACGAATACCGGTTCTGACACGCTCCTTGGTTCTGCCTCATGGCATAGCATGGTCGCTTCTCCTCTTCTGGAAACCGGTTCCCTTGTATCTTCCAACGCCAGATACTGGACAGCCTATGCATTATCCAGAAGGGAATCAGGTGTCAACAGATTCCTCCCGGGTACAATATTCGATGAACTTAAACATGCACCTCTTGTCCGTGGTGGTTCGGCAGATGCCGGTTATGTTCCGCCACCTACAGGAACTTATGATTATTTCATCGGTAAAATACCCGATAAAGTCCCATTGGGATGGGTCTCTGTCAACAATCCAAAGTGCCAGCTTCTTTATTATCTCTTCACTCCGCGGGCAGAGGAAGAGGATGGCTACTTTGTTTTCCCAAATGTTGATATAACTGAAAACTATCTCGGCAGAATGGATGCTCCATGGGCTCTTTTTGATGGAGCAACTCCAGAAGTGAGATCCGTTACTTTAGGATTCAATACCGGTCCAAAAGGTACAAGGAACATGGCTTTGGAGCCAGGCGAATCTAAGATAATCCTCTTAGGCAATGGCTTCATGAGCTATGACAACCCTAGATTAGGCCTTGGTTTCTTCTCTGTGGAGCTTTCAGAAGAGGGTATGGTGTTCAAGCGTACAAAAAGCTGGGCACTCCTTCCTGCAGATCATAAGTTCAAGGCAATAAAGGCGTTGGCTGCTAAGCTTTTCTCCGCTGATTACCAGGGCCAGTCTTCTTGAATTGAGAACCTTTCAGAGAGATTCTGTATCACACTTTGCAATGATGGAGGAACAGGGCAGCCATATTTCATCCTGAATCCTCTTGCTTCCCATTCAAGTTCTCCGGCTGTGTATATTCTTTCTTCTCCTGGTGCTTTCCTTGAAGCTCTCAATGCCCTCAGAATATTTCCGGCAATCCTTCTGAATGTCTCTTTTCCGAGGAAGAAATCAGGATTGATGGCGATGAAGAAATGGCCCAGATGATATGGCCTTTTGGCGCCATTTTCATCCTTGCCGGTAAGATCTTTCATAAAAGAACCTTCTGCAAGAGCTGCAGATAGTATCTCGACAGCTGTTGCATAACCATAGCCTTTGTATCCTGCTCCATCAGTACCGATTCCTCCAAGGGGGAGCAGGGCGGCAGTTCCGCGTGTGAGATCCTTGAGAATGGAAGCTGTGTCTGTACGTGTCTTACCATCTTCTCCGATAACCCAGCCTGGAGGAATCTCCTTTCCAGCACGGCCATAGACCTCAATCTTGCCTCGCTGTGAGACAGATGTGGCTGCGTCGATTACAAATGGGAATTCCTCATCTGTCGGCAGTCCTATCGTGAGAGGATTCGTTCCGAGCATGTTTTCCGTGCCGAAAGTCGGGGCAATTGAAGGTCTTGCATTTGTGCCAGTGATTCCTATCATGCCTTCAGATGTTGCCATTGTTGCATAATATCCAGCAATTCCATAATGGCTGCTGTTTCTTACAGCGACCATGCCTATGCCGAATTTCCTGGCTTTCTCGATTGCAATTTCAATTGCCTTGTGACCGATTACATGGCCCATACCATCATTTCCGTCAAGGACTGTCGCAGTTGCTTTGTCTGAAATGGTTGTGATTCTTGTGACAGGATTGAGTATTCCATCATCGATTCTGTCTATGTAGATGGGCTTTAGGCGGCCAAGCCCATGGCTATCTATGCCGCGTTTGTCCGATTCGATAAGGACATCGGTTATTATGGCTGCATCGGAAGCAGGTATACCAATGCCTTTCAGCGTCTCTTCCATGAAATGCTCAAGTTTGTCAAAAGAAACAAAAGCAGCGTCTTTGTACTTTTCCAGAAATTCCGATTCAGTCATGTTCTTTCCTTTTTTAAAGCAGATAAGCTACAGCAGGCAGTGCAAAAACAGAAACAGGAGAAGGATAGCGGAAAGACATTCCGATGTATCCCATCGCCGCAATGCTGAAATTATCTGTTCTGATATCATCAATGACGAAGAATTGTGGATAGATTGTCGTGCCGACAGAGAAACCCACTGTACGGTTATTGTCAAAGTAGTATGAGAGGGCAGCATCCACTCCTATACCAATACCGACAGAAGTAGATGAAATACCTGTTTCTGCGACAACAACCGGACCTGCTGTCACATTCAGCGATAATGCGTCTGTCAATTTTGCATCAAGTCCCACTCCGAATACAGTCCCAACAAAAATCGACAGGTTGTCATCATGATTGAGACCGAAAGCAAAATCCGCATGAGTCCCGAAACCTATACTTATATTATTGTTTACATCTGCCGAATACTGATAAGTTCCATTGAAGCCCATCAGAGCCGTATTATCTTTTGATGTATATCCTCCAGATATGCCAAATAGACCGAAATCAGAATCTGCAGACAATGGCAGAATGATGAATAATGTGGTAATGACTAGTGTAAGTATTTTTCTCATATCTGAAGTATATCATGTAATTTGAATTACACACCTTGATTGATTTCTATTCTTCTGATACATTTCTAGAGCATTAAAACATGGTGCGATACCCAAGTGGCCTAAGGGGGCGGTCTGCAAAACCGCTTTTCATCGGTTCGAATCCGATTCGCACCTATCAGAAGCTCCTTGTCCTGCAGGGAGCTTTTCTATTTGACTGAGAGATTGTTCACCGTAATTCCGAATCGGACTGAAGAGTGTTCTTTGCGTTTTCTTACCCTTTATTTGATAGGTATCCAGATTTCACTTTTGTAATTTTCTTTTGTGGTATCTTCGCTCTCATTCCACAGAATTTCTGGACCTCCTGCCAGTGTGTAGCCAGAGCGTGGAAGCCACTCTGCATATATTGCGGCCCATGTGTTTTGCAGTGTTTCAGGGAAAGCTCCGCATGCTGTGAAAACTGCCCAGTCAGATTCCGGAATAGCGAGTGTATCGAAAGAGGAGGAGCTTTCTGTTGTTGCGACTCCCAGATACTGGGTCAATTCACTTCCTTCTTTTGTCCTGTCAGAGAACTCTGCAGAGACATTTACAATTCCAGAAGGCTCTGTGTTGTTAATCTGCAGAAGTTTCTGTTTCATTTCTTCTGTCATTGCCTGGTAAAGAGAATCCAGCTGATGATTCTCTCCTTTGAATTGCAGCGTGATTCTCTTGCTGATACCAGCTATGAAGAATTTTTCCTTGTGAATGATTCTGTATTCCATGTTATTCATTATAACTTCTTTTCCTTGGCAGGCATGTCTTCATCTTTTCCATCGTCGAGCATTGTTTTACTATCATGGGATATGGAATTCACAGATTTTGGCAATAAGCTTTCTTCTCATTCAGGCATCCTGCAATTGATGGATGATATCGCGAAACCACTCCCTGCTGGAGTGAAGGCAAGACCTCTAGGTGGAGGAAATCCTGCAAGAATCGGTGAGGTTGAGAAGGCCTATAGGGCTGAAATTGAGAAATTGCTAGCAGATGGTGAAAACTTTGAAGATGTCATCTGCCACTATGACTCTCCTCAGGGAAGGGTGAGTTTCATCAAAGCCGTAGCTTCATTCTTCCGCAAAAAATATGGCTGGAAAATAACAGAGGAGAATGTTGCCATCACAAACGGTAGTCAGAGTGCAATGTTCTATCTCTTCAATCTCTTTTCTGGAACAGCAAAGGGTAGGACAAAGACTCTTCTTTTTCCTTTGATGCCTGAGTATATAGGGTACGCGGATCAGGGTATAGAGAGCGATACATTTGTCAGTGTTCCTGCAAAGTGTGAGTATTACGATGACAGGACATTCAAATACAAACTCGATGCAGAAGCGGTGGAGGCTTATCTTTCATCTCATCCTGAAGTGGGTGCAATCGCAGTATCAAGACCGACTAATCCCAGTGGAAATGTACTTACAGACAGTGAGATAAACCATCTTTCCAGACTTGCTGGCAAGTATTCCATTCCGCTTATTGTTGATAATGCCTATGGTCTTCCATTCCCTGATATCATCTTTACAGAGGATGCTGCCCCGATATGGAATGAAGACATAGTACTCTCGATGAGTCTTTCAAAGATTGGGCTTCCATCAATACGTACAGGTATTGTCATTGCCAAAAAAGAGATCATCAAGGCTGTTGGCAACATGAATGCAATCGCAGCTCTTGCTACAGGTTCAATGGGACCGGTCCTTGCAGAAAACCTTTTGAAAACTGGAGAGCTTACAAGGCTCGCTTCCGAAGTGGTGAGACCTTTCTACAAAGCCAAGGCAGACAGGATGCAGAGCCTTATCAGGAAATATTTTGATGGTACAGAATATTATCTTCACAGAATTGAAGGTTCCATCTTCTGCTGGATTTATCTTCCATCGCTCTCTATTCCTTCATTGCAGTTTTATTCAGAGCTGATGAAAGAGGGTGTTGTGACCGTTCCTGGTGAATACTTCTTCTTTGGCAGTGAAGAGCAGAAAAAAGGCGGACAATATCCTCATGAGCATTTCGATAAATGCTTACGCCTTAATTATTCAGGATCTGATGACCTTATTGAAGAAGGAATTCGCATCATCGCGGAGAAGTACAGGGAATTTTCTGTTTGACTTTGCAAAATGCCGACAATACACTGAATCCAGATGGCATACAGCCATTATGGGGTGTATATGGAGCAAAATCTTTCTCTTTTCTACGGTCTGTCATTTCTGACAGTTGTCATTGCGTTTGCCTTTGCCCTGTATCTTTATCTATGGGTGAAGAAAATGAAGGTTCAGAATCAGCGCATCGATGAGATCTCAAAACTCATCAAAAAGGGTGCTGATACATTCATGAACAGAGAGTACAGAATCCTTGGTATCTTTGCAGCTGTGGTTGCTGTGATTATCTTCTTAATCCTTCCGCAGCCAATCTGGGAAGGACAGATTCTCTCAAACCTTTCAATGGCCCTTGCTTATATTGCGGGAACTGTACTTTCTGCCATTGCTGGCAAGATTGGTATCCTTGTCGCAACACTCTCTAACGGTCGAACTGCGGAGAGCGCTACTAAAGGTATAAAGAGTGCATTCCTTGTCGGTTTCCGTGGCGGTGCTGTCATGGGGCTTCTTGTTGTTGGCTGTTCTCTTTTCGGTGTTGCTGCGGTCCTCATGATTACAGGAGATACGACAATACTTCTCGGTTTCTCATTTGGAGCAAGTTCTCTTGCCCTCTTCGCAAAAGCTGGAGGTGGAATATTCACAAAGACTGCAGATGTTGCTGCAGACCTTACTGGAAAAGTCGAGCTTGGTATTCCTGAGGATGATCCAAGAAATCCAGCTGTTATTGCAGATAACGTCGGGGATAACGTCGGCGATGTTGCCGGTATGGGGGCAGACCTATTTGATTCCAACGTCGCTGCAGCTGTTTCTGCTCTTGTCATTGCAAGTTCACTTGCAGGTGGAGAACTGAATAATATTTCAATGGTGTTCTGTTATCTGCTGCTTGGACTTCTTGCTTCTGTTGTCGGAATTGCAACAGCAAAGGTTGGAAAGAATGGAAATCCAACTCACGCTCTCAATTCATCTACATATGTGACTACGGCAATCTTTTTGGTTCTCACGGCTATTGCGACAGCAATTTTCCCGGGTTTCTCCTGGAGAATCTGGGGCGCCTCATCAGTAGGCCTTCTTGTGGGAGTCATTATCGGTATAACTACAGATTACTTTACAGATGACACAAAGCCAATTGTCAGAAAAGTCGCCCATGCATCAGCATCCGGACCGGCATTTACTGTTCTTTCCGGTGTGTCATATGGATTTATCTCAGCACTTCCTGCAATGATTGGTATTGCTGTCTCAGCTCTTGTTGCTTACAAGCTCTGTGCTCCGATTGGCGATGGATATGCAATATTCGGTATTGCCATGGCTGCTGTCGGTATGCTCAGCATTGTCGGCATGATCATTTCAAATGATGCTTATGGTCCTATCGTTGATAACGCCAGAGGTCTTGCAGAAATGGGCGGGCTTGGAGAGGAGACAATCAGAATTGCCGATGAGCTTGACAGTGCAGGAAACACAGTAAAGGCTGTCACGAAAGGTTTCTCAATCGGTGCTGCTGGTCTGACCGTTATTTCTCTTCTCGGAGCCTTCATGTCCGAGGTGAATGAAGCTCTTGTGGAAGCTGGAAAGGAGATAATCACGGGCTTTGACATCATGGAGCCAACAGTATTTTTTGGTATTCTTATCGGAGCTGTTGTTCCTGCTGTGTTCTCTGCCATGCTCATTCTTGGCGTTGATAGGAATGCGCAGAGAATGGTTGTAGAAATCCACAGACAGTTCAATGAAATCAAAGGCCTTAAAGAAGGTACTTCTTCTCCTGATTACGACAAGTGTATTGATATTGCGACATCTGGAGCTTTGAAGGAGCTTGTTCCTGCAGGTCTGATGGCTATTCTGATGACGCTTGCTGTAGGATTCATAGGCGGACCTGAGGCTATTGGAGGCTTCCTTCTGGGAAATATTGTAAGTGGGCTTCTGCTTGCGCTCTTTATGTCGAATGCCGGTGGTCTCTGGGATAACTCAAAGAAATATGTTGAAGCGGGTGCAGAAGGCGGAAAGGGCAGTGAGGCTCATAAAGCTGCTGTTATTGGCGATACTGTCGGTGATCCTTTTAAGGATACAGCTGGCCCGTCAATTAATACACAGATTACAGTTGTTTCTCTCGTTTCATCGCTCTGTGCGGCCATCTTCGTTGCACTTTCAATTTTCTAGTCTTTTCTCCCTTCCCCTGTTGTTGCTATCATAACTGGGGAAGGGATTATAAATGGGAAGAAATCTAATAGTCGGGGATATCCACAGTCAGTACGGATTGCTGCAGGATGTCCTTTCTTCTGCTTCTTTTTCTCCATCAGAGGATACACTTTACTCCGTCGGGGATATTGCTGACAGAGGACCGGAGACTGTCCGTCTCATTCAGTTCCTTTTATCGCTTCCATCATACAAACCTGTTCTTGGCAATCATGATATATGGTTACGTGACTATCTTGTCTCAGGACTTTGTCCCTCTGTCTGGATAGATTGCAACAATGGAATGAGGACTGTGAAGGACTTTGTTCGTTACGGAATCTCAGAAAAAGAGAAGATTATGATGGGAGAATGGCTTTCCAGAGCACCATATGTCCGCATAGAGGACAAATATATCATCATGCATGGAGGAATCCCTTCAGGATGGACGATGCTGGAGCTTGAGAAAATAGCAGCACTTCCACCTAGCACAATAGGATATCCCGGCATCGAGTATGAAGCTGTATCCCCGATCTGGAACAGGACATATCTGCAGAGTGCAATGGCCTTTGAGAATGGAGCAGACCCGGCTGTCCTTCAGAATCCTCTCGAGACGGAGAAAAAGATATTCATCGGCCACACTCCACTGAATTCTCCGTTCCATTCTGAACGTTATCATCTGACTGCAATTGATACAGGCGCAGGGCATGGAAAAAAGCTGACGCTGATGGACATGGATACGCTCGTTTTCTGGCAAGCTGAAAAAGAAAACTGAAAATCCATTGTCTGTGTTAGACTGTTTCCATGAAAAAGATTGTTACATTACTTCTCGTTGTTGTCTTTTCATTATCTTTATACGCATACACTGAACCATTGGTGATGCTGTCCTTGTTATCGCCTGCCATGCTGTTTTCTGGAGAGAGTTATGCAGAAGAATATGATGTTTCCCTTCTGAATCAGGATTCTGCAATTCTGCTGACGCTGCCATATGAAATGCAAATGGCTTCAATATCTCTTGCTGATATCACATCTGATGATTTCATGACGATGGGCAAAGCAATGATAGATCTTGCTTTTTTCGCATCGAAATATGAGAACAGTGAAATTCTTGATTCCTCGGGGCGTATCAGGCTCGTTCCATCATTTGATTTGGCAGAAGGCACTGTTTCGATGGATATAATCTACGATGATGTCTCGCTTCTTTATCGGCTGGGTTCTTCCATGAACACTGTGACTATTGATGGAAGTGTGAACGTTGAGGCCGCTTTCTATGAAGAACCTCTTGTTACAGTATACATCAGGACTGAGGATATATTGGTCAATGGAGATTCGTCTTTGTCTCAGCAGGATGCTGCAATAAGAATCCTTTTGAATGAGGATCTTGTCTCTGCGTATATGAAGTATTCAGGAAAGAACATGGCGGAAATGCGATATGACTCAGCAACTGCTCTGCTTGGAGAAGAAGGGCTTAGATATATGGGTCTTGATGATGAGAAGTCTCTTTTGGACTTTGCTGCATCTCACAGCGTCCTGGATATCCTCGATGCTGTTTCTTTCATTGGCGTAGCTTCTTATGACAGCAGTCTCGATGAGCTTGATATCGTTGCGATGCTTGTCCAGCCAGAGGTTTCTGTTAATGGTGAGGTGATAGAGGAAATAAATCTCAGAAATCTGCTCCAGATCGCAATCGATATAAGGAATTTTACCGCCATGATTAAGTGACGGAATATTATCCTTAATGATAGACTGATGTCATGAGTAACAGAAAACGAGCCGTTATTATTGGCGGTGGTATTGCTGGAGTACAGGCTGCTTCGTCATTGAAGGAAATGGATGTGACACTTATTTCCAATGAACCATTCCTTCCATATTACCGCATGCGGATTGAAGAGATCCTTGGAGGCAAGGATGTACAATCCTTATATATTCATCCTAGAGATTGGTATGAAGAAAAGGGCATAGAATATCTTGAGGGTAATGTCTCACTCATCGAAAAAGATGCTGTGTTGCTTGATGATGGAAAACGTGTTCCTTTTGACCGGCTCCTGATTGCAACGGGAAGTCAGGCAAGACGGCTTGAACTTCCGGGAGACAGGAAAGAGAGTTTTGTCCTCCGTACTGCATCCGATGCCATAGCTTTAAGAAAGGTACTGGAAAATGCTGATAGTTTTACCGTTGTAGGTGGCGGATTGCTGGGGTTGGAAGCCGCGTATGCTGCAGCTTGTGATTTCCATATTCCAGTGAATGTGATTGAAACTGCCCCTTATATTCTTCCACGGCAGCTTGATGAGGATTCTGCGATACTTTTACAGAAAAAACTGGCAGAAAATGGTGTTTCCGTTATCGTCTCCGGCGAGATAGAGAGTGCTGATGATCATTTCGTCTATCTGAAAGATGGTAGAAAAGTACAATCCGCAGTGCTTTGTTTTTCTGTTGGAGTGAATCCTGGTAAGGATATTGCCGCAGCATCCGGAATTGCCACAGACCGTGGTATTCTTGTCGATTCTCATCTCAGGACCTCTATGGAAAACGTATGGGCTGCAGGTGATGCTGTACAGCTTGGGGACAGGACTTTCGGTCTTGCAGTATATGCAAGAGAAATGGGAATTGCAGCTGCTTCTTCGATGATGGGTGAAGCTGTTGATTATGTCCCATCGGAACCATCCGCCCTTCTTAAGGTTGGAGGAATCGATGTGGTTTCCCTTGGGCTTCTTAGGGGAGAGAAAATTGTAGAAGCTTCTGGCGATACGAGAAAAACATTCTACGTCGAAGATGGAATACTGAAAGGTGCCATCCTGATTAACGATAAGGCATCAATGATGAAAGTAAAAGCAATGATAGGGAGGGAATATGGACGAGCTTGAAAGAAGAGCGCTGGATTATCATAGCAAGGACGGAGTACCTGGAAAGGTTTCGGTAGTTCCGACAAAACCATGCAGGACAGCAGATGATTTGTCATTGGCATATACACCTGGCGTTGCAAAGCCAGTACTGAAAATTGCAGAAAATCCAGAGGATGCTTACCGCTATACATCGAAAGGCAACCTCGTTGCTGTGATTTCAAATGGAACGGCAATTCTTGGTCTTGGAAACAGAGGCGCTCTTGCTTCAAAACCTGTAATGGAGGGAAAGGGAGTTCTTTTTAAGAGATTTGCAGATATCGATGTTTTTGATATCGAGATCAACGAGAAGGATCCTGAGAAGCTGGTGGATGTAATTGCATCCCTTGAGCCGACATTTGGAGGAATAAATCTTGAGGATATAAAGGGACCTGAATGCTTTTACATTGAAAAAGAGCTTATAAAGCGCTGTCAGATACCTGTATTCCACGATGACCAGCATGGGACTGCTATCATTGCAACAGCGGGATTGATGAATGCAGCAGAAATAACAGGAAGAAAACTCAGTGACCTGAAGGTTGTTGTGAATGGTGCTGGTGCTGCTGGCATCTCCTGTGCAAGGATGTTTGTAGCAGCTGGTGTGAAGAAGAGCAACGTGCTGATGCTTGACAGCAAGGGTGTCATTTACAAGGGCAGAGAAGGTCTTACAGAAGAGAAGGCTGAATTTGCCGCAGAGACAGAGAAGCGAACGCTTAAGGAAGCTGTGGATGGAGCGGATGTGTTCATGGGGCTTTCTGTTGCTGGATGCTTATCTGGCGAGATGTTGAAGACAATGAATGATGATCCGATTGTATTCGCTATGGCAAATCCTGATCCGGAAATAAGATACGAAGATGCTGTCAATGCAAGACATGATGTGATAATGGCAACAGGCAGATCTGATTATCCAAACCAGATAAACAATGTGCTTGGTTTTCCGTTCATATTCAGAGGTGCGCTTGATGTGAGAGCAAAATGCATAACTGAAGGAATGAAGATGGCTGCGGCGAAGGCACTGGCTGCGCTTGCAAAAGAACCTGTGGCGCAGGAAGTCAAAGAAGCATACGGAGGAGAGGAGTTCTCATTCGGAAGGAATTACATAGTACCAAAGCCGTTTGATCCAAGGGTTATAGAATATGAAGCTGTTGCAGTTGCAAAAGCTGCTTGCGAAGACGGAGTTGCTGAAAATCCTATTTCGGATTGGGATGGGTACAGGGAATCACTTCGTAAGAGAATGGCTTCATACTGGAAATAATCTGATTGTCAGAGGAAGATGCAATGGATAAGGAGTATTACGCAGAAGGTCTTGCCAGGATGGTGAGATGCAAAACTGTAAGCGTCAAGGGACAAAGTGCTGGACAGCCTTTTAGCGATATGAAAGCTGTGATGAGAGAACTTTTTCCACATGTGTTCAGCACACTGGAGTATACAGAATTCTCTGGTTCAATGTGCTTACGGTGGAAAGGAAAAGAATCTCTTGATCCAGTAATGTTCATGGCTCATCAGGATGTTGTTGAGGCTGATGGAGACTGGAATCATTCGCCCTTTGGAGGAGAGATTGAAGATGGGAGAGTGTGGGGACGGGGAACGTTGGATACCAAGTGTTCTCTCTATGCGGCATTCCAGGCTGTAGAGGAATGCATTGTTTCCGGTATCGTTCCCTCACGTGATGTCTATCTGACTTCTTCCTGTGATGAGGAGATCGGAGGTAATGGAGCTGCAACGATTTCCTCGCATCTTAAGGAAAAGGGAATTCATTTTTTCCTGATTCTCGATGAAGGCGGATGCATCAAGCGGAATTTCATCGAAGGAAGCAATCAGCTTTTTGCCGCAGTGGGATGCGGTGAGAAAGGGAGTGCTTCTTTCAGACTTGTCGCCAGAAGCGTTGGCGGACATGCTATGAATGCATCTTCTGAAAATCCAATTCTTCGCTTGTCGCGGCTCGTGGCATATGTCGGGACAGGAGAGGCCATGGGAACATTTTCAGATGTACTGACAGAGGAGAAGTTCAGAAGGGTTTCCAGATATGTGACATCTCAATATGATGCAGAGGAGCGTGTAATAATATCCTATACAATGGCAAAAGGGTCTGATGCTCCATCAAAAGTGCCATCAGAAGCTTCAATTTGTCTTAAGACAATATTCCCTGAGGCATTCACGTCTGAATCGCTTCATGAGAAACTTCAGTCCATTGCCACGGAATATGGGGTTGAGGTCGAGATGGAAAATTCCCGGAATGCAACAAAGGTATCTTCTTATGATACAGATGCCTTTGCGGTTCTGGAGAGTGCGATTAATGAAGTCTATCCAGAAGCAGTTACGGTTCCTTTTATTCTTGGTGGCGGAACGGATGCAAGGAATTATTCTGATGTGTCAGATAACATCTTCCGCTTCCTTCCTATGATAGTTGAGCCGGATCAGCAGATGAGGGTTCATGGTATTGATGAGAATGTATCCATCGACCGTCTTGCTGAGATGGTGAGCTTTTATAAAATCCTTATTGGAAAAATCTGAGAACATGTTGAGTAGCAAGGGATTTCCCCTTGCTATTCTTTAATGACTGGGCATGTCAGCCTTTCTCTTTATGAGGGAAGGAAGGACTAGCGCTGTCTGATTTCTCGTGTTTTTGTGGGTTTTCGGCTCTGTTCAGAAAGTTGTGGGATTGAAGAAATAACAAAGTAACAAAAGAGGGATGAAATCCTTTAAGATTTGAAA
>CALXYN010000048.1 GCA_944392975.1 uncultured Spirochaetaceae bacterium
TCGCTCACGAACTCGGCTTTTCTTCTCTACCTTAGTTCGTTCGAATTGACAGAAGCCTACAAGCTTCTATTCTCTCTCTTTCCCTTCGCTCATGCTTCAAAAACCACCGGAGTTCCGGTTGCCTGTCCAATCTAGCACCTTCCGGCACCGCTGTCAAGCGCTTTCCGCATTCTCCGATTCATTTCATGCGCTCTTCCGAGCACCGAGGCTGTATTCTGCACACTTTTCCCTTCTATGTAAACCCTTTTTCCAACTTTTTTATGAAAATTTTTATTCTCAACAAGCTATTTCCTTAAAACTTAAAAAGTTAACTCAGAAAAATTTTTCACCGCGCGTCTTTGTTCCATTTTGAGACGAGGAATGAGACATCGCTTGTAAGACGCAACACAGCATCTCTTAGCTTATTTGCCTTCTTCTCATCCGCAAGATCTATTGCAGAAGCATGCCGCTGCATTCTCTCCGCAATCTCCTTAAGCTTTTCTGTACTCTTCTCAAGTTCTGCAAAAGAAGAACGAAGATCTTCTGCAGTCCTTTTCTTCAGTGCAGTATCGTCCTGGAGAGGGATTTCATCTGCAAGCAGGTCAAAACGTTCATAAAGCCGTGGTGCATATGCGTGTTCACCATGTTCACGCTTAAGCTTTGAGGCAAAATACTGGGAAACATTTTCCTCTCCATGGACGACAAAAACTGCTTCAGGTTTTCTTTTGAATTCCGAGATCCACTTCTCAAGCCCTTTCTGGTCAGCATGCCCAGAGGTTCCTTCCAGAATCTCTATTTTTGCATTGACAGCTATCTGCTCACCGAAAAGCGTCACATGGTCAGTGCCGTCGACAAGAGATCGGCCAAGTGTTCCTTCAGCCTGATACCCCACAAACAGGATTGTCGAATCCTTTCGCCAGAGATTGTATTTCAGATGATGGCGTATCCTTCCAGCCTCGCACATTCCCGATGATGAGATGATTACGGCGCTTTCCTTCCTTTCATTGAGGGCCTTTGATCCCTCTACATCTGTAATCGTTACAAGGGATGGAAAAAGAATCGGATTGATCCCGCGATCTATCATCGCACGCGCTTCATCATCAAAGTAGTCATCGCGGAGACAGGAGGAGAAGACTCTTGTTGCCTTGGCAGAAAGAGGGCTGTCAACAAATACTGGAATCTCATAATCAAGAAGCTTCTTGTCGATAATGATTCTGTAAAGATAGAGAATTTCCTGTGTTCTGCCGACGGAAAAAGATGGAATGACCAGATTTCCACCACGTCTGAATGCATCATCTGTAATGGAAGCAAGTTTTTTTGCCCTTTCAAGGAGGATCTGTCCTTCATCGCGGTCCTCAGTCCCATGCAGTCTATCACCATATGTTGATTCCATCACAACAAAGTCAGCATGATGAAAATACTCTGGATCGCGGATCATCGGCTGATCTATGTTGCCGATATCTCCGGAAAAGACGATTGTCTTCTCGCCTTCTGCTGTCTGGCAATGGATACGTGCGCTCGCTGAGCCAAGAAGGTGCCCTGCATCGCGAAGTTCAAACCACATGGTTGGAGAAAGATCCACCCTCTCCCCATATCCAACAGGATGGAATAATTCAAGAACGGAGAGTGCATCTTCTGTTCTGTATAAAGGCTCAACAGGATCTTCTCCATGGCGTTTTCTCTTCCTGTTTTTCCACTCCGCCTCACTTTCCTGTATATGGGCACTGTCCTCGAGCATTATCGAGGAAAGCTCAG
Organism: uncultured Spirochaetaceae bacterium; assembly: GCA_944392975.1. GTDB lineage: Bacteria > Spirochaetota > Spirochaetia > Sphaerochaetales > Sphaerochaetaceae > Ornithospirochaeta. The sequence goes on from CALXYN010000048.1 coordinate 1,735, forward strand.
CTGTTGCCTGTGTAGAATATACTGGTCCTGTATAACCGAATCTGGACAATAATGGCAGTCTTCCAGAATGGTCAATGTGTGCATGCGTGAGAAGAACAGCATCAACCATCGTCGGGGAAAAAGGAAGTTCCTCGCCCATTTTCTTCTCATCGCTCCCCTGAGGAAGCCCGAGATCCACAAGCAGCGAAAAGCCGTCATGTTCAAGAAGGAACGAGGAACCTGTGACGGTGCGCGCAGCACCGAAGAATGTAATCTCCATCCATGCCTCCTCTACTTATTGTAGCATTGGAAAAGATGGAGAAATATGTTTTCTAATCGAAGAACAGCTGATAAACGTCCTCTTTCGTCTTTGAAGATGAAAGCATCCTTACAAAAAGCTGGGAGGAAACAATCTTCGCAATCGATGAGAGTATCTGTATGTGCTCTGCAGGATTGTCAGCAGGAGCAAGGACCAGGAAGAAAATAGAAGAAGGCTTCTCTCCTCCGAAATCAATCGGAAGTCTGGAAACACCAATCACGACAGCAGGCTTCTTCAAGCCTTCGATTTTCGCATGAGGAATTGCAATACCATTCTCCATCGCAGTTGAACCAAGATGCTCACGATCCATGACAAGGGAGATGATATCGTCCTTTTCTTTTTCAGAAAGACCGCAATAACTGGCATAGAGAGAGACAAGCTCATCTACAGCTTCCTTGCCATTACGGGCAGTCATAGGAATGCTGATCAGGTTTTTATCAATTGCTTCAAGAAATGCCATTCAAACCTCCTCAAACTGCTGCCAGATGCTATCATCTGAATCGCGTACAACAAGCACAGGACAGGGGGACGTACGCAGCATCCTGTCATTCTCGCTTGTAAGTTCATCCCGTCTTGAGCGTATCGCATTGACAGACCCAAGCACAAGAAGGTCAATGTCGTTCTCCTTTATATACGAGACAATCTCCTTATGAGGAGAGCCTTCAAGGGAGGCTGTTGTTATTGCCACATCCTTTGAAGCAGCAAGACGCTCTGTGTGTCTGATATGGCGGCCTGCATCCTTTTTCAGGTCAGAAAGGAACTCTGCCTTTTCCTGATCAACAAAGATCCTTGAACGGACAAGATCGCCCAAAGCCTTTGTATTAACAACGTAAACAGCATGAAGGCTCGCCTTGCTTGCAGAGGCAAGGAGTATGGCATACATAGCCGCAGTCATCGACCCCTCACTTCCATCAAGATAGACGAGAATGTTCCTGTACAGAGTGTTAATCATCCTCTATTCTCCTTTTCCATTCTGTTCTTGACGCTCTTCATCTGAATCATGCTTTCCCTCTCTGACTCCTCGATACGGGAAGTAAGATAGCGCACAGTCTCCTCCCTGTCTGGAATGACGAGCTTCTCCAGCGAATTGACCTTTCTGATAGTCTTCCTGACTTCCCTTGCAAGACGCATGATGGAAACTTTCAGTTCCGACATCTGCCCCATCAGGGACAGCGCATCGCGATAACGGTTGACAGCGACATCCGCAAGCATGCTTGTACCCTCTGGAGAGAAGAAAGGCCCTTCCCCGGCAAATTCAGTATTGACCTTCGGAAGCTCAACGCCCATGACCTTTCTGGATCCCAGAGAGATTGAAGACGTGATATTCACAGAACCTGCGAGGTTTGCAACTTTCAGCCTCCCCATATGCATAATGGCATCCTCAAGGGCGGCAGATGCATCAGAGAGGGCTTTTTCCACTCTGTTCTGGTAATCGACAGCCTGGTCAACAAGGGTCAGAAGCTCGGAGACGAGAATGGACCTTTTCTGGTCAAGCAGGTCGTAACCTGTGCGTGAAAAAGCAAGTTCATCCTTGATTCTCATCAAATTACTTCTCGTCGGCGCTATATTCGTATTCATACTCAACCCTTGTAATGCTCTTCGATTTCCTCGTCAGTAACACGCTGCAGCTCTTCTGCGGGAAGAATCGAAAGAGCCTGCCAACCAAGATCGAGAGTTTCCTCGATGGATCTGTCCTCATCAAAGCGCTGGGCAACAAATTTCTTCTCGAAGAAATCTCCAAACTCCATATACTTGTGATCCAGCTCAGTAAGTTCCTCCTCACCTATGACAGAAGCAAGGTTCCTTACTTCCTGAACGTGTGAATAAGAAGCAAAAAGCTGATTCGAAAGATGCGGATGATCGGCGCGTGTCATCCCCTCTCCGATGCCGTCTTTCATCAAACGGGAAAGGGATGGAAGACAGTTGATTGGAGGATAAATACCGCGTCCATGCATATCGCGATCGAAAACGATCTGGCCCTCGGTGATATATCCGGTGAGGTCCGGAATCGGGTGACTGATATCGTCGTTTGGCATCGTCAGGATCGGAAGCTGTGTGGTCGATCCCGTTTTTCCCTGAATCTTTCCAGAGCGCTCGTAGATTTCTGCAAGGTTCGAGTAAAGATAACCAGGATATCCCTTTCTCGAGGGAATCTCACCACGCTGAGTGGAAATCTCTCTCAAGGATTCACAGTAGTTTGTCATATCGGTCATGATGACAAGCACCTGCTTGCCCTTGTCGAAAGCAAGATGCTCTGCAAGTGTCAGCGCAGTACGCGGAGTGATGGTTCTTTCAAGAGATGGATCATCAGCAAGTGAAAGGAACATAGCAACATTGTCCAGTACGCCTGTTTCCTCAAAGGAGTCAATGAAGTATTTAGCAACATCGTATTTTACACCCATTGCCGCAAAGACAATGGCAAAATCGCTCTTGCCACCTCTTACCTTGGCCTGACGTACAATCTGGGCAGCAAGCTGGTTGTGCTCCATACCGTTACCGGAGAAGATAGGAAGCTTCTGTCCCTGAATCAGTGTCATCATGCCATCGATAACGGAGATACCTGTCTGGATGAAATCCCTTGGATACTCGCGTGCTGTAGGGTTCATTGGAACACCATTGACGTCGCGCTCATCTTCAGATGCGGGAACTTCTGCCCCATCCCTGCTCTTTCCAAGTCCATTCATGACACGGCCAAGCATCTTCTCGGAAACACCAAGCGTCAGCGGTTCTCCGAGAAAGTGCATTTTCGTATCAGGGAGATTGAGACCATCAGTACCTTCGAAACACTGTACACACACTGCATCGTCAGATGTATCCAGCACCTGACCTGAGCGTATAGTTCCATCCGGAGCGACAATCTCAACAAGCTCATTGTATCCAACCGGATGAGTATGCCTCATATATACAAGTGGTCCATCGATACGCGATGCACCAGTGTATTCCCTTCCGGCAAGAAGGGACTTATCTGTTTCTTTCAGAAGAGTATCACTGTTCATAAATGCTCCCTAGCTGCATCATCGAGCGTTCAAGCTTGAGCTCAAGCTTGTCGATATCGTCAACATGATCATTCGAGACGCTGAAACGCATCTTCGTTATATCCTGCACAACCTGGAGGCGGCGTATCTTCACAAGAGGAACACCCTTCTGTATTGCTTCCAGACCGAGTTCATAGTAACGAAGAATGATTGAAAGCATCTTCGTCTGTTTCTCTATCGAACAGTAGCGGTCAATCTCATCAAAAGCATTCTGCTGAAGGAATGCGGTCTTGAAAAGCGAGCAGACTTCAAGAATGAAATTCTGCGAATCAGGAAGGGCATCAGGACCGACAAGCTTCACAATCTGCTGAAGTCTGACCTCCTTCTGCAAAAGCTCCATAATCTTCTGCCTGTTTGCTGACCAGCTGTTCTGACTCTGTCCGTTCCACCAGTCCTTCACCTCATCAGTATACTCGGAGTAGCTCTCAAGCCATGAAATTGCCGGATAGTGCCTAGCCGATGCAAGGGCTCTGTCTAGTCCCCAGAATGCACGCACGAAGCGTTTTGTATGGGAAGTCACAGGCTCGGAAAAGTCACCACCCTGTGGAGATACAGCACCGATAATGGAAACAGAACCTTCCCCTCCGCCAAGCGTTTTCATATGGCCCGCTCTCTCATAGAACTGAGCAATACGAGTAGGAAGATATGCAGGGAATCCCTCCTCTGCAGGCATCTCCTCCATACGCCCGGAAAGCTCTCTCAGAGCTTCAGCCCAGCGGGAAGTCGAATCTGCCATAATGGCAACATTGTATCCCATGTCGCGATAGTACTCAGCCATCGTAACGCCTGTATAAATCGAAGCCTCACGTGCCGATACAGGCATGTTGGATGTATTTGCAATGAGAATCGTGCGCTGCATCAGGGACAATCCTGTACGAGGGTCAGTGAGATGCGGAAATTCCCTGAGAACATCTGTCATCTCATTTCCACGCTCACCACAGCCAATGTACACAATGATATCTGCATCGCACCACTGTGCGATAGCATGCTGAGTCATCGTCTTTCCAGTACCGAATCCTCCTGGAATGGCTACAGTACCGCCTTTTGAAAGCGGGAAAAGCGTATCGATGACACGGAGTCCCGTAACAAGAGGTTCCCTTAAATCAGCATGGTCTGCAACAGGGCGTGGTCTTCTGATCGGCCAATATTGAAGCATCGATACAGAAGTCTTCTTTCCTTTGTCGGAAATTACGAGAGCAAGTTCATCTCTTACGCGGTAGTCACCTTCCGCGACAATGCTTGAGACCACTAATTCGCCCTCAACTGTCGGTGGAATCATGACACGGTGCACAACACGCTCTGTTTCCTGAACAGATCCGATGATTGAACCTTTATGAAGCTTGTCACCGACTGATACAGAAGGCACGAAATGCCAGAGTTTATCATGATCAACAGCTGATGCTGCGATGCCTTTGCCGATAAAATCACCGGAAAGCTTTTTCAGTTCCTCCAGCGGTCGCTGGATTCCATCATAAATATTCCCGATAAGACCAGGAGCAAGCTCTGCCGAGAGGCTCATACCAGAACCGTAGATGTTATCTCCAGGTTTGATACCTGTAGCATCCTCATAGACCTGTATCGTAGCTTCCCCTTCGCGCAGCTTTACAATCTCTCCGACTATACCGAGATCGCTGACATGGACAAGTTCCATCATCTGCGCATCGGTAATGCCTGATGCTGTGAGAACTGGTCCATTGACGCGTTTTACCTTACCTACTATTCTGCCTTGCATTTTCTTCCTGAACTATCTTCTTGATATCCCTAGAGTATCTGCGCATACGGACATCAAGCTGGTTGTTATAAGAGACTTTGCCATCCATGCTGGAAAGCACAACACCCACACCGGAAAGGCGCTCAGTGTCGAGTGAGAGGGAAACAGTGGCACCGGTTTCCTTCTTCACAAGCTCTTCAGCCTCTTTGAGCATCTCTAGAGTGACAGGGGTCTTCTCTGAGAAAGAGACACGGGCTTCCTTCTTGTCCAGGCCGATTGCAGCTTCTGCAATCCATGAGACAATGACGGAAGAGAATGATGGAGATGCTATCTTCTCACTCATTCTTCTATCGACTTCGTCCATCACATCTTTGTAGACAGTATCAAGACCTTTGAGCTCAATGAGCCTGTCGATGCCTCTTCTCGCGCTTTCCTCCCTTGCCTGAATCTGTTCAAGCCGCACAGAGTAACTGCGCTTCTCCATCTCACATTCTCTTGCCGCTCTTTCCTCTGCTTCGGAAATGATAGCCGCAGCTTCCTCTTCCGAATCAGCAATTGTCCTTTTCGCCTTTTCCTCAGCTTCGGACAATATACCCTGGATAAGCGGATTATCCTCTGTCATCATATCGAGACTCCTATTGCTTCGTTAACGAGCTCCCTGAGGTCCGTGCTTCCTTTGCTGTTTCTTGACGGAATTTCGACGACGAGAGGAAAGCTCATGGTAAAAAGATACCTGTCAACGGTATCGCGGATTGCTGAAGCACATTCATCAGTGATGATGATAACTCCATATTCCTTATCCTCGGTCGCCTTGTTCCAGGCAGCCTTCACATCTTCCGGAGAAGAGCAGGCAATACCTGAAACTCCAACAAGCGAGAAGCCAAGGACAGTGTCCTCGTCCCCGATAACGAAGTATTCCATCTTATACCTTTCCCAGAATCATCAGAGCGGTGATGAAACCGAAGACTACAAGACCTTCTGCGAGAGCAATGAAGATAAGCGCGTTTGTTGCAATCTCAGGCTTCTCAGAAATAGCGCCCATAGCAGCGGAACCTACATGCGAAATTGCCATTCCAGCACCGAGTGCACCGAATCCGAAAGCAAGAGCTGCTGAAATGCAGACCAATGCAAGATTGTAATCAGCATTTTCTACAATCTCAGCTGCAGCTGAAAGGTTTGGTGTAAAGACAAATGCTGTTGCAACAAGCACTGCAACTGTGAGAACAAGTGAAAGCTGGATCTTTCTCCTGAATGTGTATGCGGTCATATCATGACCCTCCCTTAATTCAATCAGCCGAACTGCTCTTGAAACCTACTGGTTCAAAAGCAATACCATGGCCGGTAAAATACTTTGTGAAGAATTCGTAGTAGTTGAGACGAAGCGACTGTATACCTGCCGAAAGTCCCTCCAGTACGATAACCAATGCATTGCCGAGAATCATTATGAGAATCTGAGCAATTATATTATCAGGCATTCCTGCCATGTCATAGAAAGCTGCCATCAGCGAAGCGTGTGCAATACCAAGTCCTGCGACTCTCATGAAAGAAAGCGTATTAGACAGGAATCCTGAGAAAATCTCAAGTACCTGCACAAGGAAATCCATCACGGTATCGATAACGATACTGCCGATACTCTCCTTCTCTCCCTTTCTTGCCTTGATAACTGCCCCTACCGGTCCCTTTAAGAAAAGAAGTACTAGACAGAATATGAGAGCTGGCTGAAAGAATGGAGCGGAAGGAAATGTCCTGTATCCAGAAGCGACAAACCCCCATGCAAACCAGATGCCAAGAGAGAAGAGTGCGCCACCGACAAGACCATTCTTATCAAAGACGAGTTCGAAGAATCTCTTCTTTCTCACAAGATTTATCCAGTTCAGCACAAGACCAAGATAAATTATTACAATACCAAATTTTATCGTTATACCGAGTATATCATAGATATCCTGTACAAGACCTGGCACAGCCTCACCTTCCACAACGGCATCAAACGGGAACCATAGTGCAGGCAGAAGCTCAAAACCGAAACAGGAGCCGAAAAGGAGTCCTCCTATCATCGACGCAGGTCCTAGGTACATAAGGAGGGAACAGAGATAGCGGGATATTATCCCATCCTTCTTTTCCGGATGCTTTTTATAAAGCCATGTACCCACAAGTCCCACCAGGAGAAGTATGAAGCCCTGCCCAAGATCAGCAAACATCAGGGCAAACATACATAGATATGCAACTGCCGTGAAAGGAGTAGGATTTATGGAACCATACTCAGGTGTACTGTAGTTATTGACCATACGCTCGAATGGTTTCAGGATTTTCGGGCTTGTCATCTCTACAGGAACTTCTTCACGGGGCATTTCATCAGCGTCAGTCCATTCAATTATGCAACGGCCACTCGTCACCTTTGAAATGAGCGCAGAGATATCATCAGAATACTCTGAAGGAACCCATCCAGAGAAAAGCGTGGTGTTCCTTGTATATGAGAAATACGATTCAACATGTTCACAGAGCTCATGAACACGGACATTTGTCCAGATTCTGAAAAGGTCATCAGCAACTTTGCGGATTCTCTCTTTGGCATCCTCTGAAAGCTTCTGCAGTTCCAGCCTGTAGCTCTCGGTCTTTGCCTTTGCCTCTCCTATTGCCTCTGCAACAGCATTTTTCTGAGCTTCGCTGTCTGTTGACTCAGTCCAGCCGAACTTGTCCATCACTTCTGTCACACGGGATGAATCGCGGCGGAGAGTAAGCGAAATAAAGGGCTTTGAGGAAAAGAGGAAGACTCCTCCTATCTGCTCGAGACGCTGCAGAAGATCGTCGGCAGAGCCATGGGTTGTCACACCGACACGAAGATCGAGATAGTCATCTTTCTTCTCCGCGCTGTAACGGATGATTTCTTCCAGTGCATTTATGTCCTGGTTGATGACTTTCTGCCTGTCACGTATCGACTGCAATGAAAGTGAAAGCCTATCAAGCGTTCTTCTGTATGTCTCCATATCAAGTGATGGAAGATTTTCAAGAACATGGCTCTCAAGCTCAGGAAGCTGCAGTCCCCCCTCCTTCAGGAGTGTCTCCACCCTGATACGCATATCCGTAAGGACTGCTTTAGGTACAGATGATGAATGTTCTGAAAGCCTGGCCATTTTATCTGCCGGAAGGGATCCGATATGGACGAATTCCATAACCCCCTTCTCCAGGAGAGCTTTTACGACATTGTCCTTATCGCTCTCCATCACAACAGCTGTCAGCATCCTCATCTTGCGAGTGAACATGCTCATAATCCTAATCCCTCCCTGATTTTCTCCTCACTACGTCCATAATACTTTCCGGAGAGTATGGCACGAAGTGCACCATATTCCTGAATGCAGAGGAAGAAATAGGCAAGAACGACACCGATGCTGAACGGGTCACCCTGAAGAATCTTTCTATATTCCTTTTTTCTTCTCTCTCCAAGGTAGGCCTCTATGAGCAGGATCTCCCTGTTGTTCTCCTCAACAGTTGTAAGATCATCAGCCGTGCGCCTTATTCTGGCTATTTCTTCGGATATCTGAGGATAATGATGGCGAACAATACCTGAAAGCACAGCTATGGGGTCATCCGACTGGAGAGCTCCCATTCTCTCTGCTTCTCTTGCGATATAGCCCATCGGAATCATAACGCGCCTGAGGCTCTCAGGAGAGAGATGATACGAATAGCTGTAGCGTGTAAGCATCAGGATGTTCTTCAAATCCACATCTGTATTATATATGGCTTCTGCTGTTTTCCTATCCTGACCGGAAAGATTCTTTATTCCTTCCTCCAGATGTCTGAACCACATGTGGTCAAGCGCAATCTCCAAAGGGAAAAGTCCTTCGGATGCGAGGCTTTCCATTGAAAAAGATGAAAGCACGTCGACATATGGTGTTCCGTGGAATGCTCCAAGAAGCTCCTGATAGGAAACAGCATTTATAGCACCGTCATAATCTATTGAATGGACTATCTCTTTTTTATAAAGATAGGCAGCCCTATATGAAATGGCATGATGTCTGATTGCCCCTGAATACCAGAGCCTGATCACATTCTTCACATTGTCCACTTCAATCTTTTCAAGAAGCACTGAAATGAATGAGGATGGAACGGTTGGAAGATATGATTCAACCTCGCGGTAGATGGATATCTCATCCTCAAGCATCTCCAGTTCAACCTGCTGCAAATCGCCGGTTTTCCTGTAGACTTCAAGAAGATCCTGATGCCGTGTTCCATCAAGCTTGGCAAAGGCCTCCGTAAGCGACGGGGCTTTTATCATCTCGTCAAAAAGAGCGGTATCCCGCATTATCCCTATACGGGCCCTCAGCTTTGCATTGATAAAGGCATAATCTGAAACCTTGCTCATTTATGCTCCGAAAGAATCTGTAGCACAGATACGGGAAATAATCCTAGATACTGCTCTTTCCAGTACATCGGGATTAACAGCATTCTCCGAACTCTCAATCCTTGCCCTTTCTGCCTCGTATTCATCAAGGTGTTTTGAAAGAAGCTCTTCGGCTGCAGCCACATCTGCCTTACCCTGCTCACGCACGGCATCGACAGCTTCTGATATTATCTTTGCAGCTTTATCATGGGCATTGGAGATATTCTCCCTGGCCTTCTTCTCAGCATCTTCAATAATCTTTGCTGCCTGATCCTCTATCGAGAGGATGTCATCAATCACTTCACTCTGCATCAATAGACGCTCCGTTTGCTGCACTCTACTTCTTTTCAAGAAAAAAATCAAATCAGGCCAAAAAGCACCGAATCAGCACATTTTCAGAATAATTCCTGTGAATTGAACAAGTTGAATTTAATGATATGAAAACAGCTGTAAAAAAGAGAGAAACCATATTTGGTGATTACACAAAACGCACATAAACCAGAGGGATGAGTAAGGCTTTGACAGACATCGTCCAATGTGTTAATGTTCCCCACGGACTTCGGGCAATAGCGCAGGGGTTTAGCGTACAAGTCTGGGGGACTTGGGGTCGGCGGTTCAAATCCGCCTTGCCCGACGAAGAATCGCCTCATTCCACTACGGAATGGGGTTTTCTATTTTTCAGAGGATGCTATCTTTTTGCTAAGGAGACAATGATGGAATTACTGATAACAGGAAGTCCGAGAAAAGGAATGTATTCAGACAGGCTTGCTGAATGCTATGCAGAAATAACGGGAGCAGAGATTGTCTATGCCCGCACCCTCAACGTGAATCCTTGCCATGGATGCGGATGGTGCAAAGGAAATGGCAATGGGAAATGCGTGCAGAAAGATGATATGCCTGAGCTTCTTGAAAAGGCAAAGAGGGCTGACAAGATTACCATATTCTCCCCTGTTTACTGGTGGCAGCTTACTGCACAGATGAAGCTTGTCATTGACAGACTCTATCCGATGAGCGAAGAGGACTGGAAAGGAAAGACACTTACAGTTGTAATGAATGGAGCTGCAGAAGATGATGACAAGGAATTTGAGCTTCTTAAAGCCCAGTTCCAGGAAATGGCAGATTACATCAAAGTGAAATACAGATTCCTGGGAGTCGGCACAACCGATGATGAGGCATTCAGCAAAGCCATAGAGAAAGTAAAGACATTTGCTTCAGAAAGACAATAATCTAAATATAAATATTACATAAAATTTATATAATTAAGATATCATAAAAATGAACTGTCGCAAAACTCACTTTTGAGAATCGGCAGCAATCATCAATCAACCACAGAGCAGGACTTCGGTCCTGCTTTATTTGAGCCCGTAAGTCAAGAATGGGAATAAAAACAGCAATAT
>CALXYN010000049.1 GCA_944392975.1 uncultured Spirochaetaceae bacterium
ATACTATAGTTCCTCCCTGATCCTGTGGGCAATGAATGAGGGTGAATACGAATTCGTAGATGAGCTCATTGATCGCGGTGTGGATGTAAAAGGAACGAATCTTGCGGCCAGAGCTGTTTCGGATGGTGAAATAGATACGGCAAGAAAGCTGCTGGATGCAGGAGCAGATATCAATGCAACATACTATAGTTCCTCCCTGATCCTGTGGGCAATGAATGAGGGTGAATACGAATTCGTAGATGAGCTCATTGATCGCGGTGCGGATGTAAAGGGAACGAATCTTGCAGCCATAGCTGCTTCAGATAAGAAATTTGAAATAGCTGAGAAATTAATACAACATGGTTCAGAAGCTTCTGCTACGTATTATGGATTGACTGCCTCTGAATGGGCAAGTCGCTATTGAGGAGGGTATTCTTGGAAACTATTGCTTGATAGTTTCCAAGGAACTTTGTGTATTTCTTGTGTGATTTGTAAAAAGGCTCTCTGAGAGAAGTGAACTTAACCTCTAGAAAGAAACTTGGTATCATTAAAGCCCTAGGCTTTCCTCCGTATTTGGTGATTTCGCTGCCACGGTCGAAATGGAAGAAAAGCCCCCGGTTTGCAGCGCTCGTTGAATGTCTTAAGGAATGCCTCCTTCAAGAAATCCACGGAATGCCGTGCGGAGAGCGTCTATGAAATCACCTTCCTAGGGAAGAGGTCGATGACCACGCATAGGTATGCCCAGTCCTCATCGATACGTATATATGTGAAATCGCTGCATCAGGTGGCCTTTCAGAAGGATTTGTCCTCGCAGGTTATTCCACAATTTGCCATATCGAGATGGATGCTGGAGCGGGAGAAACTCTTTCGCTGACGCGGCAGCTCTGCAAATACGAGGCCTAAAGGAACTGGCTGAAGCGAAAGGGTACTTGGTTGTGATAAGATGTGCAGGAAGCTCAGAGTGGCACGTTCTGCATATTACAGGTAAGAGCCTTAATGAGATTGAGAATTCACGTCTTGCTGGCTCAGTTGAGAGAATACATACGGAGCATCCGGACATTGGTTACAGGAGGATACGCGATGAGCTCAACGCAAGATGCAGAGAGCATGTGAATGACAAGAGGATTCTCCGAATCTGCAGAATGAAGAAGATACAGTCATCAATCAAATGGAAGCCCAGATGCTGCACAAGGGCAAGCAAGGATGCGTAGCACATCCAGAACAATATTCTCAACAGAGAGTTCTCAGAAGAGAGGCCGAACCGGAAATGACTCACGGATGTCTCCGGGTTCAAGTATTCCGCCAATGGCGAGACAAGGAAGATCTACCTCAGCGCTATATTGGATCTCTATAACAGGAGGATAGGTGCCTACAGGATTGATAATCGCAATGATAATCCAATCGTCATGAATACGTTCAAGGATGCATTCTTGAAAGAGCCGAAAGCCCTCCCTCTCTGCCATAGCAACAGGGGATTTCAGTATACAGGAACGCAGTCCTATATGCTTATTAAGAATCATGGATGCGTACATAGCATGTCCAGGGTTGCCCATTGCATAGACAACGGCCCGATGGAAGGCTTCTGGGAAATACTCAAGCATGAGATGTATTATGGTAGGAAATTTTAGGGCAGGGATAGTCTTGTCAGAGCCATCAAAGATTACATCGGATATTACAACAGCAGAAGGATACAGAGGAAGCTGCATAGGATGTCTCCTATGGAATACCATGACAAATACATACCTGCCGCATAAAAGGATGAACCGTTGTCACCTTGCGACGAACAACGGTTCCTTTCAATTATTTGGCTGTCCTATTGACAGGATGCATACCATTTCCGACGGTCCTTTGCAGTATGATGGGCATTTCTAATCAATGCTTTTTCTGTGTTTCGTAGATATGTCCCTTGAAGTAATAAATGATGAAAAGCAGGGACGTTACAATCCATGAGAATGGATAGGAGAAAAGTACTCCGAAAAGTGACGTGTCGAAAACTGGAACTATATAAATCCACAGAATTCTCAGTACGCAGATACCGAATACTGAGATGAGTGTCGGAACGAAGGATTTACCAACACCTCTTATTGCTCCGGAAAGAAGCTCAATGGCAATATAGGTGATATACCATGGGACAATATAGCGCATGATGGAGATTCCGATTTCAAGAACAGCGCTGTCCGTTATGAAGAGCATTAATCCATATCTTCCAACAATGAAGTATCCTGCTTCGATGACAAATGTGGAGACAGCGGACATGATGGTTACTGTTCTGACACCTTTCTTTGCCCTGTCGATTTTTCCCGCACCAAAATTCTGACCTACAAATGTAGTAATAGCAATGCTGAAAGCATTTATGAACATCCAGAAAATCTGATCAAGTTTTGACCATCCTGCCCAGGCTGCTGCTGTATCCGTTCCATACTGATTTATTGCCGCCTGGATGATGAGGTTGGAAATTGTATACATGATTGACTGAATTCCAGCGGGGAAGCCAATCATCAGGATCTGACGCAGAAGTGTTCTGTCGAATGAAATCTTGCGGATTATAAGTTTCGATTCATCCTTTCTTCTCATCAGTGTAACGAAGATGAGTACCATAGATAAAAGCTGTGAAATGACTGTTGCGATAGCCGCTCCTTCGACATTCATGCCAAAAACACCGACAAAGAGCAAATCAAGAACTATATTTGTCAGACAGCTTGCAAGCAGAAAATAAAATGGTGTCCTGCTGTCTCCCATGGCACGGAATATACCTGCTCCCATGTTGTACATGACTACAGGAATTCCTCCAAGGAAGTATATCTGCATATAACTTACAGCAAGTGGAAGAACATCATCCGGAGTTCCTATTGCAACAAGTAACGGGCGGGTGAATACATATCCCAGAATGGAGATTATAAGGCCACCGGAAAGAGCCAGGGCGATTGATGTGTGTATTGAGGCCGAAACCCTTTCTCCATTCTTTGCACCATAATGCTGGGAAATGATTACGGTTGCACCGGATGACAGGCCGGTAAAGAAACCAATCAGCAGGTTGATTGCTGTTCCTGTTCCACCACCAACTGCAGCGAGTGCTTCTTTGCCAAGAAACTGTCCTACGATAATCGCGTCAGCTGTATTGTACAGCTGCTGGAAAAATGTACCAAAGAGAATCGGGAAGAAGAAAGCTAAAAGCTGCTTCCAGATTACTCCCTCTGTGATACCGTTGCTGTTTATAGTACGTCCTTTCACGAGAGGGAGTATATCTTGAGCTGAGTGTTCTGAGAAGTGGTTAAATCAATCTTGATACAGGTCTTCTTCGTATCGCGATGCGCATTGAGCATCCTGCACCAAAAAGATTCTCCATTCCTCTGATGTATTTGTCCGTCATGCTCTCTGGGACATAAGCTTGGATTGTGCCAGCAAAGCCACCACCATGGACTCTGACAGCACCTTCTCCCTGCAGAATTTCCTCAGAAAGTGCAATTGCAAGCGAAACACCCTGATCTTTTGGTGAAGAGGAAGGATAGACATTCTGCAAGAAGCGGAATGAACTGTTGCCACTTTCCGTGACAAAGCCAAGGAAGCCGTCGATATCTCCTTCTTTCAGAGTCTGTATCATGAAGCCGACTCTCTTGTTTTCTGTGAAGAAGTGGTAAGCGCGCAGAAGAGCTCTATCGTTTGATACTTTTTCTCTTATCTTTCTGATGTCGCGGAGGAAATCATTGAAAGCAACTTCTCTTAGGTTTTTCTTTCCATAATAAGCTGCGATTTCTCTCATCTCAGGAGGAACTGCAGCATATTCACCAGTAAGATCTGCATGGGAGCCTCTTGTGTCTGTAATGATCATGGCATAGCCATAATCTTCGAATGAGACATCCACAGGTGTTATTACAGGATTGTCGTTATCTGCAAAATCAATACCGATTATGCCACCATGTGCACAGCATGCCTGATCGAGAAGTCCGGAAGGTTTTCCGAAATAGACGTTTTCTGCATACTTTCCAATCTTTGCAAGCTCGATAGGCGGGAGCTTGTCATCGTTGAATAGATTGTTGAAGATTTCTGCTATCAGAACTTCTATTGCAGCTGAAGAAGAAAGCCCTGACCCTCCCAGTACTTTAGTTGTTGTATTAGCTTCCCATCCTCCGACTTCGATGTTTCTTTCCCTGAATGCGGCAGCTATCCCGCGGACAAGACTTGCTGTGCCGTTTTTCTCATCGGCTTTGACTTCGTTATCTGAGATGTCGACATCGACAACCGGGAATCCTTCACTTGCAATGATGACTCGATTGTCTTCTCTTCTGGACACTGCTCCGATTGTATCGAGATTTACAGAACCTCCGATAACACATCCCAGGTTGTGGTCGGTATGGTTTCCTCCGATTTCAGTTCTTCCTGCAGCAGAGAAAATTGCAGCATCATTCTTTCCAAAAAGCTCTTTATGTTTTTCAATTAAATGCGAGAAACGGTCATCCATTTCCTTTTCGTCATATTCTTTTCCATAAAGATCCGGGTAAATAGCATGAAGCTCGGCTGTCATCTAATAACTCCTTTTTATTGATTGTAGCATCGATGGTAAATAAAAAATATAACAACGTATATTAAGAGTGTCGTTTATCATAATTTGTTGTAGCGTCTGTTCAAATTTCCGCATTCATAATGCAGACGGTGAAGGTTTCACCTGTTGGATAGTGCTTGGAAAATTCATTGGCCTCTTGTTTTCAGAAGCCTTTTTCCGATTCGCTTTATTCTCTTTTCGCTTACAAGTATTTCAATTGCTTTACTGATATCTTCCTTTTCCCAGAAAGGAAGCGGTGTTCTGAAAAGACGTGGAGATGAAAGTGTGTTTATTGCTTCTTTCTCTGTTATGAGCGGGTGAAACTTCAGATAGCGCATTATTTCCTTTTCTCCCGCTCTTTGATAGCTATCAGGAGTGCATGATGAACATGAAAGACATCCCTCATTTTCCGGTTCTTCTCCCATTTCTTTTAGCAGTGAAGTTCTTATACACTTGCTTCCTTTGAAAATATATGACAACGGAGTGTCTTCGTTGTCGTAATAGAGAACATATGAATCCATCCGTTTTCCGTCTCTGCCACCTCGTCCAGATTCTTGGAGAAAATCCGATGCGGAGGAGGGCAGGGAGAAGTGAATTACCGTTCTTATATTTTTCTTATTAACGCCAAGCCCATATGCGGTTGTAGCGGCAAGGACTGCAGTTGTGGATGAATAAAACATTCTTTCAATTTCAATCTTCCTGTTTCTGTCCAGTCCTGCATGATAGTGGGTTGTTTCGAAATACGGAGATAGAAGAAGCGCAATTTTTTCTGAAAGTTTTCTTGATTTACAGAATATGACTGCAGGACGAGATGATTCAGGGGAGAGAATTTTCCTTATGTCGTGGATTTTGGAAAGACTGGGAACTGAATGATAGAAGATATTATCCCTGTCACTGCTGCATCTGACAATATTCGGAGTAATACCTGAGAAAATCCTGTCGATGATGCTTCTTTCTGTTTTCTTGTCCATTGTGGCAGTGAAAGCAATAACAGAATGTGGTTGTATTTCCTTTATGATTTTTCCGAGTGAGAGATATGAGTCCCTGAAGCTGTCTCCCCAGGTTATTGCGGTGTGAACTTCGTCAATGACAAGAAGCTCCGTTCTGTTTCTGAAATAGCTGAGTTCGCCCTTTTCTGAAAGAGAAAGAAGCATCTCTGGATTCGTTATGACTGCAATCTCCTCACATGTCTTGATTCTTCTGATTAGTTCGTTTCGCTCTTCCGGCGGTAATCCTCCACGGAGAACGACAAATGGGATATTGCATTCCCTGAACCTGTTTGCTTGGTCATTCATCAACGAGAGAAGCGGATAAATTATGATGCAACGCTTTTTGAGGAGCGCTATCGGGTACATGAAGCATAGAGATTTACTGCTTCCTGTTGGCATGCAGCAGAGAACTCTGCCAGTTTCATTGTTCTCTGATGCTTCAAGCACGTGGCGTATTGTAAGTTCCTGATATGGCCAGAGATAGGAGATTCCAAATTGATTCCTGAGAATTGATTCTTGCAGCATATAGATATATACGCTGTTTGCCTGATTTAATGATAAAAAATGAATATATCAATCCATGTTCAGAATATTTATTATGATATTAAATATTTCTTATATCATAAAAAAAAGTGAGCCGAAGCTCACTTTTCATTATCAGCAACCTGAAACTGAACAAGATGTCTTTGCAGGAGGAAGAGCGATGATTCTCTCCAGATCCGGGTTCTTCTTAAGCTGCTCTTTAAGACCACGTGCACGAGCCTTGTTTACATAATCCGGGCTTTCAAATGTGTAGTGGAAATTTGTATGGATATCATATGTTCCATTCATAAGAGCATATGCATCCTCTGTCATAACAAGCTCCTCATCTGTCGGAATAACGAAAATCTTGACAGGACTTTCATCCTTTGAGATGCATGTTTCTGCATTGCGGCAATGTGAAAGGTCATTCTTCTCCGTGTCAATCATAATACCGAGGTTCTCGAGTCCTTCACATGCGCCATATCTGATATGCTCTCCCATTTCTCCGACACCTGCAGTGAATACGATAGCATCAACTCTTCCAAGAAGTGCTGCATATGCACCGATATACTTCTTGATTCTGTGAGTTTCCATGTTGACGCCAAGAATTGCTTTCTCGTCACCGTTGATTGCAGCCTGATGAACGTCACGTCTGTCAGACATTCCACAGATACCAACGAGGCCGGACTTCTTATTGAGGTATGTATCCATATCGCTTGCTGTCAGGCCTGTGTTGTTGCAGATATATGGAATGATTGCAGGATCGAGATCTCCAGATCTTGAACCCATCACAAGTCCTTCAAGCGGTGTAAGTCCCATTGAGGTTTCAACACACACTCCATTCTTTACGGCACATGCTGAAGCACCGTTTCCGATGTGGAGGATGATGACGTTTGTATCTTCGTTCTTCTTTCCAAGAAGGAGAGCAGCACGCTTTGCGCAGTACAGATGGCTTGTTCCGTGGAAACCATAGCGGCGTACATTGTACTTTGTGTACCACTCATAAGGCACAGCATACATGAATGCTTCTTCTGGCATTGTCTGATGGAATGCTGTATCCATTACGATTGCATGAGGAACATTTGGCATCAGCTTTCTTGCAGCCTCAATACCCATGATGTTTGCAGGCATGTGAAGCGGTCCCAGTGGAATCAGTCCTTTGAGCTGTTCAACTACCTCATCTGTTACAAGCGTTGACTTCTTGAAAAGCTCTCCGCCATGGAGGACGCGGTGACCTACTGCTCCGATTTCGGAAAGCGATTTGATACAGCCATACTTCTCATCAACAAGCATCTTCAGAATCAGTTCGATAGCTTCCTTGTGTGTTGGTGAGATGAAGCGTTCCGAATACGTTTCCTTGCCAATTGATTTCTGCTCTATTGTCGAATACTCAAGGCCGATACGTTCTACAATACCGACACAGAGCACATCCTTCTGTTCCCAGTCATATACCTGGTATTTGGCAGATGAGCTGCCGCAGTTCAGAGTAAGTATAACCATATTTTTTCATTTCTCCTGATTACAGCAGAAAACGGTATCAGAAAACATTTGAAAAGTCACTATAAAAGAAAAGGGAAGGTGATGATTTCCTTCATTCTTCACCAAGCAAGGGATAAAGAGCGTATAGCTGTTATGAGAAGGCTTTTCATCTTGCTGCTTTTTATGTATTTCCTTTTGCCACTACCTTGTTCATCTCTTTTACTGTCTGATGGATACAGCAGTTTCTACGGAAACAATGCATCATTTTCTTTTTCAGCGGGGAGGGCATATTTCGATACAGGAATTTTGTCATATGGGGAAATTTCAGAACGCGGTATGGTGAAAGCTTTTTCAGAGCCGTACGGTCTTGGCTTCAGCCTTCTTCCCCGTACAGTGAGATCTTCTCACAAAAATGGCAGGAACGGTGTTGTTCTGTCTCTTGGTGCCTATAGCTTCTTGTTCTCTGTCAATGAAAGACCTTTACAGGGGATTGCGTTCAATTCCCGATATGCTGATATCGCCCTTTTATTTGCAGAAGGAACAGACGAAGAGCGTGGATTTCATGAAGATGCAGCTAGGACAACTCTTTTTGATACGGTTTATGGGGGCCTTGATCTTAAGTGGAATTTTCTCAGATTTTCTGTTTTGATGTCGTATGCTGAAGAAATAGGCTTTAAAAGTGTTTTATTAGCGGGGCTAACATATAAAGATTATTCAATTACTATTACATGTGGATCTTTAATTGCCTTGTATGAAGAAAGCAGTGAGAGCAGTATCGGAATCCGTGGAAGCTTTGGAGAAAACGGTTTCCTTTTCATCTTTTCTCATTCAAAAGGATTCCTTCCCGTTTTCAGCGAGGATTATCTTGGTTCTGAATCATATACATCATCTGCACTCAGGATGGGGAACGTTCTTTTTACCTCAGAGATGGAGGCCTCTTTTTCAATAAGCGGAAAACGCCGGCATAGTGAATCATTTACTTTTGTATTGCCATTTCTCTCTGTTGGATATGATACAGAAAAAGGCATGTCTCTGGTCATTGACGCAGATTATTTTTCATTCGGATACAGGAATGAATCACCTTTTGTGGAGATGCTCTGGGAAGTCAGAAGGGAAGAGTTTTCCTTTCTTGCAGAGGTTTCCACGGATAACGGATTCGGACTCTCTATGAAAGTCAGTCTGTGAAATTTCCTAAAAGTGTTATAGACCTTTCCAGATCTATGCCGAGTTTTTCCTTCACCGTCACTTCTGCTTCACGTATAAGATTGTAAACCTCTCCGGATGAGCATCCCGGATATGTGAATATTGAGTTTGGCTGGTATTCAGAAAATTCTGCACCCCTTCCATTCTTTCCAGTAAGGCCCGCTTTCTTTATTGCTTCTGCAGCACTCATGAAAGGCGTGTCCCTGAAAATCTCTCCAGAAAATCTTCTGCAGGGTGGAATGAACATTTTTTCTACATAGTTTTCTTTTCTTTCCCTTGCTTCCGCAGTCTTGCGGGATGGAATCAGGCGAAGAGCAATGGAGATCATAATCTCACCATTCTTGAATGCACTTTTTTGTTTTTTAAAATAATCATGAAAACATGGTCGGCGGTGTATTTCTCCATTTGCTGTCAGATAATCCGCATAGAAAAACACATCTGAGATGGATCTTCCATTTGCCACTGCATTCACAGATACAGCACCAGCAATGGTACCAGGTATCCCGGCAATCTCCTCAAGTCCTATGAGATTATGCTCGATGGCAACATTTATCAGATTGTCCAATGTCTCTCCCGGGGCTGTGATGATCAGGTCCCCCTTGATGGACATCCCTTTCATTCCTGCTGTCGATATTACAAGTCCCGGTATTCCGTCATCAGCGACAAGAACATGGGTGCCTGAACCAATTACAGTAATTGGAAGGCCTTTTTTGTAGGCTATTTCAACCACATGTATAGTGTCCTGGATGCTCCTGGGTTCCGCATAATATTCAGCCCTGCCTCCTGTTGATAATGAGGAGTGCCGACTCATATCCATATTCTCTGTCAGCACAAAACTGCTGAGCTTCTGATGCTGTAATGCCATATAATAATTTTAGCAGAAATAAAGAAACTGGAAACTTAGGTTGAGATTAGCATACAATTCGGAATATTATGACAGAAGCAGGAGGACTTTTATGAAGCTATATAACACAATGTCGAGACGTATTGAAGATTTTATACCTATCGTGCCAGGTCATGTCTCGATGTATTGTTGTGGTCCTACAGTTTATAACTATGCTCACATCGGAAATCTGAGAACATATATTTTTGAGGATATCCTGAAGAGAACTTTTGAAAATGCCGGATATAAGGTAAAGCATGTGATGAATATAACCGATGTCGGACATCTTACTGGAGATGGCGATGACGGTGAAGACAAGATGGAGAAGTCTGCAAGAGAGACTGGAAAGAGTGTCTGGGACATAGCTGAATTCTATACCAAGGCCTTTTTCCGTGATGAGGAAGCTCTGCATATAATCCGTCCGGATATCGTATGCAAAGCAACTGATCACATTCAGGATATGATCAATCTCATCAAGCGTCTGGAGGAGGGAGGCCATACATACACTGCAGGTGGAAATGTATACTTCTCAATAGATTCCATTCCTGATTACGGTAAGCTCGCACGTCTGAGTATCGATGATCTGAAAAGCGGAGCGAGAATCGAGATAGATTCTAACAAAAAGAATCCTAAGGATTTTGTTCTCTGGTTCACTAACTCGAAATTTGCTGGACAGGCAATGACCTGGGATTCTCCATGGGGCAGAGGATATCCTGGCTGGCATATTGAATGCTCTGCTATGTCTATGAAGTATCTTGGCGAGCATTTTGATATCCACTGCGGTGGTATTGATGCCATTCCTGTACACCATACAAATGAGATTGCACAGTCCGAGGCTGCAACTGGAAAGACCTGGGTGAATTATTGGTGCCATGGTGAATTCCTTTTGATGGGGAATGCGAAGATGTCAAAATCTTCTGGTGGATTTGTGACGCTTCCGGTCCTTGAGGAAAAAGGCTACAATGCCCTTGATTATCGCTACTTCTGTCTTTCCGGACATTATAGAAGTCAGCTGAGATTCTCTTATGAGGCACTCGATTCTGCAAAGGCAGCACGTCAGGGCCTGATGGACAGGGTTGCTGCATTCAAGAGCGAGGCGGAACCTTCGGAGAATCCTGGTGCGGTTGCAGAAGGATATATGAAAGACTTCAATGAAGCGATGGAGAATGACCTTGGAGCTCCTCAGGCTCTTTCAATTCTCTGGAAGCTTGTAAAGGATTCTTCTGTTTCTGAGGCAGACAAGCTAGCAGTTCTTTATCATATGGATAGAATACTCGGTCTTGGGCTTCCAGAGGCTGAAAAGAAAACAGAGACAGTTGGTACAGAAGAAGATCTGAAACTTCTTAAAGAACGAGCAGAAGCCAAGAAGAACAAGGACTATAAGAGGGCTGATGAAATCCGTGATGAGCTTAAAAAACGAGGTTTTAACGTGAAAGACACCCCCTCTGGTGCAATTCTTGAGCGGATTGTGTAACCTTTTCGGGAGAAGAGTGTTAATAAGATGGAGATAAAGAGCACTGACCGGGATGATTTCAAGCGTGTATACGATGAGAATTATCATTTGTTGATTCAGGTGATCATGCACATCGTCTATAACATTGAAATCGCGGAAGATCTTACGCAGGAAACCTTTGAAAGGTTCTATGTGAAGAACATGACCTTTCCAAGTGAGGATGATGCTAAGTACTGGCTTATAAGAGTGGCCAAGAATCTTGCATTGAATCATGTAAGGCGGAACAAGCGTGAGATAGAAATCGTGGAGAAGGCCAGGCATAATCCTTCGTCTTCTGTTGAGATGCGGGATGCTGCACAGGTTGCAGTCGAAGCTGATGAACGGAGGGCAGTGAGAAATGCTATTGAAAGCCTCCCGGAGAACCTGAGGCTGGTTATACAGCTGAAGGAGTATTCCGGACTGGACTATAAAGCAATAGCAAAGGTGCTTGGCATTTCCGAGACTAATGTGAAGGTAAGGGTTTACAGAGCAAGAAAGAAGCTTGAGGAAGCCCTTTCTACGGAGGATAGGGATGTGTATTGATTCGCAGATGCTTTCTGCTTATCTGGATGGCGAATTGCCGGAGCCATACAGAACTCAGGTTGAAGAACACCTTGAGCACTGTGCGGCTTGTCGCAAGCATCTGGATGATATGAGAGCATTGGAAAGGAGAATCCAGTCATCAGAGTTCCCGGAGGAGCAGTTAATGCGGAACAAGGACAGGATATTCTCCCTGCTAGATAAAAAATACTTCCAGAATGGAAATAAGGTCAGCTTTATCCGCAGACGCCTGGAGATATCGCTACCGTCGCTTATAACGGCGGCGGCAGCGGTTGTCTTTATCTTCATCGGAGGTTTTATGTTCTTCGGAACATCCTCTGAGCAGACGGAAGATATCCTTCCTTCTTTTGCACTGCAGGCAGATAGTGCCAATGTGCATTATGTTTCTGATACCGCTGGTCTTGAGAGCTATACACTCGAGGAGATTTTGCAGTATCTTGATAGTAAAGGCTATAATGTCGATATTTCGATAAAAGGTCTGCAGCCTCTTGAGACAACTCAGTCTACAGAGGTTGTTGAATAAGCATCGTCATTGGGGATTGGAGATGAGATCGGCAGGCCGTAAAAAGCCTGCCATCTTTTTTTCATTGAAATCAGCCAAAGGCCTTTTTGAAAAGATCCTCATCTTCTGGAAAATGTGTGACAAAGCCGACTGCAACCGAATGCCCTGTTGCATCGATTATTTTTCTAGCTCCAGCTT
>CALXYN010000050.1 GCA_944392975.1 uncultured Spirochaetaceae bacterium
TCCTCAGCACCTGTTCTATCGAGGTCCTTGAGAGCAATCTTTGCGTAGCGGTTCTTTACAACACGATATGCAGCTTGATCCTTCTTCAGAGCCTTTCTGATGTCGGTGATCTGCTGAACTGTCATTCCTCTGTAGTCTGTGAAGATGAATCCGCTGTAATCCTTGAATTCATCTCTGAGAGCTGCGACAGCATCTTCCTTTGCCGGGGTTACACGTGTCTGATAATTCTCCATGTCATCCCTCCATTACACTGCTGCAGAAGCATCTGCTGCTTCCTTGTAGTTCACGCGGACTCCAGGTCCCATTGTTGATGAGAGAGCCACGGATACGATGAAGTCTCCCTTTGCGTCAGAAGGCTTCTTCCTGAGAATCTCAGCAATAGTTACCTTTGCGTTTTCTGCAACCTTTGCTGGATCCATATCAATCTTACCAACAGCCATGTGAACAACACCTGTCTTGTCTGAGCGGAACTCAACACGACCTCTTCCGAGCTCTTCAAGAGCTTCCTTAATGTCGTTTGTAACAGTGTGTGTCTTTGGGTTAGGCATAAGACCTCTTCTTCCGAGGATAGGTCCAAGTCTACCTACATCCTTCATCATGTCAGATGTTGCAACAGCAATGTCGAAATCCATCCAGCCACCCTTGATCTTGTCAATGAGGTCGGAATCGCCAACATATGCAGCGCCTGCTGCCTTTGCTTCTTCTGCCTTCTCGCCCTTTGCAAAAACGAGAATCTTCTTCTGTGCCATGAACTGGTTTGGAAGAACAACAGTATCTCTTACAGACTGGCTCTTCTTGAGAGCAAGAGCAACGGAAAGCTCAACTGTTTCATTGAAGGATGCATATGCAACGCTCTTTACAAGCTCTGCAGCTTCCTGAAGTGTGTATTCCTTGGATCTGTCAATCTTCTTGACTGCTTCCTGGTATTTCTTTCCTCTCTTCATCTTACTTCTCCACCTCTACACCCATTGAGCGGGCTGTACCAGCAATGATTTTCTTTGCAGACTCAAGGTCGTTTGCATTGAGATCCTCAAGCTTGGTCTTGGCGATTTCCGTAAGCTGCGCATCTGTGATTGTTCCGACTTTAACCTTGTTTGGCTGACCGGAAGCTGTCTGGAGGCCGAGAGCCTTCTTGATGAGAACAGCTGCTGGAGGAGTCTTGAGGATAAAAGAGAAGCTCTTATCCTGATAGACTGTGATGATAACAGGAAGGATGAGTCCAGGTTCATATCCCTTTGTCTTGTCATTGAACTGCTGGACAAACTGAGGGGCGCTTACTCCATGAGGTCCAAGTGCCGGTCCGATTGGTGGTGCCGGTGTGGCCTTCTGGGCAGGGCACTGCAGCTTAATTACGGCAGTAACCTTCTTCTTTGCCATTTTTTTCTCCTTACGCTTTGGAGCATTTTGCTCCGCGCTGGTATTAACGCTCTTCAACGAAGAGCTCCCACCCCGATAACGGGGGAGATAATTACAAAATAGATGTCAAAAATCAGGTTCTGGTCAGACCAAAACCTTTTCAACCTGCGAGAAATCGACTTCAACAGGCGTTGACCTGCCGAAAATCTGAACAGACAGACGGAGACGGCCCTTTGCAAGATCGATATCGTCGATTGTGCCGTTGAAGGAAGCAAACGGTCCGGAAATGACTTTGACTTCCTCTCCTTTTTCGAAATCCTGCTTTGGACGGAAGACCTTCTCCTCTGGGACCTCGCCTGTGCGACGGAGAATATCCGTATGCTCGCGCTGCGTGAGGGGCTTTGGAGGATTCTTTCCTGTCTTATCCGCTGTCAAGAAGCCTGTGACGCCAGGAATTCTCGCAATCTTGGCAGTCACTGTACGCCATGTATTTTCGGGAAGATCAAGCTCTACAAGGATGTAACCGGGAAGGACCTTTTTAAGCTCGATCTTTTTCTCCCCCTTATCGTTCACAACAGGAACCTGCTCCATAGGAACGTTTACACCCGTACAGTATGCAGAGAACTCCGCATCTGATGAGCGGAGCTTATTTATGATTCTCTCAATCTTCTGCTCGTAGCCTGAATATGTATGGACGACGTACCAGCCTCTGGCCATTTCTTCTCCTAGAAAATAAGGTCAAGGCAGAGACCGAGGACGGTATCTACAAGACCGAGAACGACTGCAAAGACTATTGTGGACAGGATGACAATCCAGGTTGAATGAATAACAACAGACCTATTCGGCCATGACACGTTCTTCATCTCCGCCCAGCATTCCTTGAAATATCTTGCGATTTTCTTCATTCTAAATCCCTTTCTCTTTCGGAGTGCCAGCAGGCCAGGTAGGATTCGAACCTACAACACCCGGTTTTGGAGACCAGTGCTCTAGCCGTTGGAGCTACTGACCTGCTCACACCCCGAACAGAGCTTGCTCTTATTTGATTTTTGTTTCGCGGTGCAGTGTGTGCTTGTGCTCGAACGGGCAATACTTCATAAGCTCGAGCTTATTTGGTGTATTGCGGCGGTTCTTCTCAGTTGTATAGTTCTTCTGCTTGCACTCTGTGCACTGAAGAGCAATCTTCTCTACAGGTCCTTTCTTCTTTGAACTAGCCATATTTCTATATCTCCTCGGCGATGCCGTTTTTTATCGTAAACGGAACACATAAAGGGACACTTCCCCCTCCATGTCTTCAGCTACCGTCGGTTCATATTAGCCAAACTCAAAACCTAAGTCAATAGAGATGCTGATAAGAGACAAAAGCTACACAAAAACTATACAAAAAAGTTGCATTCTGCATTTACTGCTTCTAAACTCGTTAAAAAAGGAGGATAAGATGTCTGGTATCGGATTGATTATCTCATTCGTTATAGCAATCGTCATCATGATTGTTGCTATAAGCAAATTCAAACTTCACCCGTTTATTGCACTGATGGGAATTTCTCTCATTCTCGCAATTGTCGTCGGCATCCCACTTGCAAATATTCCTAATATGATAGGAGCAGGCTTCTCGGGAACATTCAGCAGCATTGGTATAGTCATCATACTCGGCGCCCTGGTCGGTACAATGCTTGAAAAGACAGGCGGCGCACTAAAGCTTGCAGAAATGGTAGTACGCCTCGTCGGCAAAAAGCATCCTGACATAGCCGTTGAGCTGATGGGCTGGGTTGTATCAATCCCTGTATTCTGTGATTCAGGATTCGTAATCCTCGATCCTATCAGAAGAGCATTGCAGAAAAAGACAGGCTACTCCTCTGTAGCACTTACTGTTGCCC
The DNA here is from genome assembly GCA_944392975.1 of uncultured Spirochaetaceae bacterium. GTDB lineage: Bacteria > Spirochaetota > Spirochaetia > Sphaerochaetales > Sphaerochaetaceae > Ornithospirochaeta. Next base: position 3,231 of record CALXYN010000050.1, read on the forward strand.
TTTCTGCAGGTCTCTATACATCTCACGTATTCATTCCTCCTACACCGGGTCCAATTGCTGCAGCAAGTTCTCTCGGAGTTGGTGATCATCTCCTTCTCGTCATGGGAATAGGTGCTGTTGTATCTATCCCTTGTCTCATTGCTGCTTATTTCTATGCAAAATATATTGGAAAGCGCGTTAAGACATCAGAAGACCAGAATGAAGTCAGCCAGGCAGAGTATGAGAAGCTTCTCAAGAGTTTTGGAAAGCTTCCTAATGGATTTATGGCACTTGCTCCAATCATCCTGCCTATCATCGCAATGGCTCTTGGCTCAATCTCTTCAATGGCTGGATGGACAGGACCATTTGCAACGCTCTGTACATTCATCGGCACACCTATCATCGCTCTTGCTATTGGAACGGTATTCGGTGTAATTCTCCTTGCACAGAGACACCAGATGAAGGACTTCTACTCCATCGTTGATGAAACATTGAAGACGGTTGGACCTATTCTTTTCATCACAGCAGCAGGCGGAGTTCTCGGAAAGGTTATCTCAGAAGCTGGTTTCGTTGGATACATGCAGGAGCATGCAGCAGTACTTGCAAAGGTTGGAATCTTCTTCCCATTCCTCGTATCTGCAATTCTCAAGACAGCTCAGGGCTCATCTACTGTTGCACTCACAACAACAGCAGGTATCATGGGCATGATTACAGATCCAGGTTCAATGATGAGTCTTCTCGGACTTACAACACCAATGGCTGGTACACTTACGGTCATGGCAATTGCAGCTGGTGCAATGACTGTCTCCCACGCAAATGACTCATATTTCTGGGTTGTAACAAAGTTCGGTCACATCGAAATGGAAGATGGATATAGGACTCAGTCAGCAATGACAGGTATCATGGGCGTAGTCGGCATGATCTTCGTCTGGATTCTCTCACTGTTCCTTATCTGATAAAACACACAGCAAAGCAGGATGTCCGGCAGGGACATCCTCGCTTTTTATTAAGGGTATCATATGAAAAAAGCAGTACTTATACCGGACTCGTTCAAAGGTACGATGTCTAGCGAAAAGATCATATCCATCATGAAGGAAAGGATCCTGCACTATCATCCGGGCTGCACCATTGTCCCCATTCCTGTCGCTGATGGAGGAGAAGGAAGTGTCGATGCATTCCTGACAGCCCTTGGCGGAGAAAAAATAAAGGTAAAAACAAAAGGACCATGGGGTGAGACCGTCGACAGCTTCTATGGTCTTCTTCCAGATGGAACCGCTGTGATTGAAATGGCAGCATCTGCCGGTCTTCCTCAGGTTGGGGACAGAAAGGATCCTTCAAAGACAACAACGTATGGTGTTGGCGAACTTATCCTTGCAGCGGCAAAAAGTGGCGCAAAGAAGCTCGTCATAGGACTGGGAGGAAGCGCGACAAACGATGCAGGATGTGGAGCGGCAGCTGCTTGCGGTGTTTCTTTCTTTGACAAGGAAGGAAAAACATTCACACCAGTCGGGGAGACACTTGATCAGATTGTACGCATTGATGTCACCACAATGGATGAGAGCGTAAAGAAGCTTCCAATAACAGCGATGTGTGATATCGACAACCCGTTCTATGGACCAACAGGTGCCGCTGCAATTTTTGGGCCACAGAAGGGCGCAGATGAGGCAATGGTGGAAAGTCTTGATGGAAAGATGAAGAGTCTTGCCGCTGTCGTCGAGAAAGATCTCGGCATTGGTCTCCAGAGTATTCCGGGAAGCGGGGCTGCCGGTGGTATGGGAGGAGGCATGAATGCTTTCTTCGGTGCAAAACTGCAGATGGGAATAGATGCAGTACTGGAAATTACAGGATTCGAGAAACTTGCTGAAAATGCCGATATGATCTTCACGGGTGAAGGGAAAATCGACACCCAGTCCCTGAGGGGAAAGGTTGTTATCGGTGTTGCAAGAAAGGCAAAGAAGATGGGAATACCTGTCCTGGCAATCGTAGGAGATATCGGAGACAATATTGAAGCTGCATATGATGAAGGTGTAAGCGGAATATTCTCCATAAACAGGGTTGCTGTTCCTTACAAGGAAGCTCGGCCAAGAGCGGAAAGTGACATGAAACTTACCATGGATAACATACTCAGGTTCATGGAACGCATGAAACTTTAGCAAATCAGGGGAGAAACAATCTCCCCTTTTCCATTTTAAATAGTGACAAATACCTGATCCGAGGCTATCATGCAAAGCCATGCAAATACTCCTTCAGCTATCAGGATTATTCATCCTTACCCTCATAGGGGAAGCCATTTCATCAGTTCTTCCATTCACATTTCCGGGAACGCTTATTGCAATGTTCCTTTTGCTGATCATTCTCTGTTCAGGTATTGTCAAAGAAACACAACTGAAAGAGAGTGCGACATTTTTCTCCCGATATATGGCAATGTTTTTTGTTCCTGCAGGAGTTGAAATAGTAGAAAACCTGGAAATACTCAGGACATCATGGATTCCGCTTGTTGCAGTATCCATCATATCTTTGTTCATAACATTCTTCGTGGCAGCAAAAGCTGTAGAAATTGCAGAACATGTTACAGCCAAGAGGAGGTCGGAATAATGAAAGAACTGATTACTGCAAACCCGCTTTTCGGCGTCTCCATCACAATCATCAGCTATGCTTTGGGACTATTTGCAAACAAGAAAACAGGAAAAGCCATATTTAATCCACTGCTGATTGCAGAAGTTCTTATCGTTGCTGTCCTGCTTATTTTTGATATTCCTTTCTCCTCTTATAATAAGGGAGGCGCCGTAATAAACATGTTCCTTGGACCAATAACAGCACTTCTCGCCTATTCAATTTACAGGGAAAGAGAACTGGTAAAGAGCCATTTACTGTCAATACTTGCAGGAACAATCGCAGGAAGCATTGCATCAATTATATCAATAATATTTCTTTCAAAGCTGTTCGGTATCAACGAACCACTGATCTCATCCCTGCTTCCAAAAAGCGTGACAACACCTATTGCCATAGCAATTTCCGAAAGTCTCGGAGGCATAAGATCACTGACAGTGACATCTCTTCTCCTTACAGGAGTTGCAGGCAATATACTTGCACCTTTCATGATAAAGCTCTTCCGTGTGAGAAACAGAGTTGCAGAAGGAGTTGCAATCGGAACAGCGAGCCATGTGGTGGGAACATCAAAGGCTCTGGAAATGGGAGAGGACATTGGTGCCATAAGCAGTATCGCCCTCTCCTTCTCTGGAATAATTACAGCTGTTATCGCAATGATTGCGTTTTAAACATGAACACTCATTGATATGTCAATTGCATTGAGTATCGGACTATCTTTCATTACATCCAAAATTCTGTGGATGTCCATCTTACGTGGGAATACAACATAAGAGTTGTATATGATATTGCCGTCAGAATCCTTTGTCAGGCGTATACCCCGCTGCGACATCTTCTGAGATTTGCAGAACTGTGCAATATCATCGACCGAAAGCCCGGATGTCGTCAGATTCACCGTGATAGCAGCCGAAGCCTGGGTAAGCACACGGAATCGCATTACATGCAGCAATGTCTGGAAGAAAAGAATAAGAAGAGTCGTGGCTATTCCTATATAAATCATTCCAGCTCCAAGAGCTATTCCAATTCCCACTGTCGCCCAGAGTCCTGCTGCAGTAGTAAGGCCTATTGTATTTTCCTTTTTTATGTAAATGACACCACCGCCAAGGAATCCGATAGCAGTGACAACACCTGCGGCAATACGAGAAGCATCTACACTGACACTATCATACATCAGTACGTCAAAAAAACCGTATTTCGAGACTATCATCATCAGTGCAGATGACATAGAGACAATAATATGAGTTCTGATACCTGCATTCTTGAATCGCCTTTCACGCTCAAGCCCAATCAGAGCGCCACAGACTGCGCTCAGAAGAATACGAATAAGGTATGTAGAGTCAGCAGCAAATGATTCAAGCAAAGCAATGCCTCCATGATTATGGTTTGTCATTATACCAGAGCATAGAGACAAAACAAGCAAAATCTTAACACTTTTTTAACAATTTCTTAATTAATTTTAAACATTTTATTTCTCAGTAGCCGATATCGTGACATTGCATCTGAAATTGTTACATCAAGCTGAGAATCAACAGGTACGGAAGTGTATCCAATTGTATCAAGTACACTCTCTTCTGCCTTCTTATCCTGTAAAGCAGAAAGGCCTACAAGCATTGCACCAAAGGCACTGATTTCAGAAGTATCAAGCACTGAAATAGGAGAAGAAAAAGCAGAAGAAAGGACTCTCATAAAGCAATCATTTCTTGTAATGCCTCCCCCAGCCGCTATGATAAAATCTTTTTCTGTTCCAGTATCTTTAGCAATACTTTCTCGAAGAAGCTCAGAAACTGTAGCCAGATAAACATATGCAGCTTCCATGACATCTGTACAACTACAACCGTTCGGCAATCCCAGTATGTTTATTTCTCCAGTACCACGATTTCCCATTATGAAATCACCATCACAACAAAACAAACAGCGGATAATACCATTTATACTTGAAGGAAGAGATGAAAAATCAGGAAGTCTAAACATTTCCATCAATCTTGAAAGAAACCGCCCAAACATACGGAACGATCTGGTAATAATAAAATCATTATTATTTGAGGGAATGATACAACCATTTTCAGAGTTACAAAGATTCTTTATCGCAGAATCTTTATTAATCCTGAGAGCCATTACCTCAGAAGTCCCCATTGAAGTATAGAACAAAGATTTTCCAGGAAACAGACGACCAAAAACTCTTTCTATCCCAAACATACCAACTATATGATCATGACCACCCAGTCCATAAACAATCCCATCTTTCTCTCCTACAAAAGAACCCATTGGTTTTATAGCAGGCATTTGAGATATCCCGAAAGTCTCAAGCAAATCAGGAATCCATTCTCGGTTACGTACAGAGAACATGAAAGAGCGAGAAGCCTGAGAAAAATCCCATGAACTTACTCCCGTTTTCCTATATGCGAGATATGACGAAACTGGAAGGAAGCCTTCTGCACCATCTGAAAGTCCTTCTCGTATCATCCAAAGAATCTTATGTATGGAAAAAAGTCCATTATCTTTTGTACCTACAATGTTGTAGGGGCATAGAGTACGGAGAATTTCTATCTTTTTTGTATCGGTTTCAGGAATTTTTTCATCCCACATAAGAGCATCAGAAATAGCCTGTCCTTTTAATACGGGGACAACAGATTCTCCTATTGATGAAAAGCCAATACTTTTTACCTTATACCCAGAGGAAGCTTTGCAGATGAAAAAATCCACCATCTCAGATATACGCTGTATATCAAAGAAAACATATCCATATTTAACACATTTAGGAGTGGGCTCAGCAACAACGGATACAATACCATCTGTTGTTGCTATCATGCATTTTGAATTTGTAGTGCCAATATCAATACCAATATATGCATCCATATGAAGGACCACCGTATTACATTGTCATAATAGTTCTACATGAGAAGCTTTCTGCGTAGCTTTCTCCATCCCATAGCGAACAGATTCGATAAGACTATTACCACGAAGCAAAGAGGCTGTCATGCAAGCAGAAAGTGTATCACCGCACCCTATCGTATTTACTACAGGCACATCAATATTTGCAACTATTCTAAGATCTTCTCCATCAAATACCCATGTATCGAATCGTCCTCGAGTAATAACACTCTTGGTACCATATTTCACGAAAATCTCCCTAGCTTTCTCTCTTACAGATGGAAATAAATCATCATTAGGGCTGTTTTCAAGAACTGAAGTCTTACCGAGGAAGGTCTCTGCAAATTCCTGCAAATTCGGCTTGATTATTGACGGTCTTGCTTCAAGACATGCAACAAGATCTTTTCCTTTCATATCAAGAATCGTAAGAAGTCCTTTTTCTGAAGCCATTCGTGCCATGGATGAATATACATCATCCCTATAACCCTTTGGACGTGAACCAGATATAACTACTGCTGAACAATTATCAAGCTCCGTCCTGAATACATCCTGTACACTGTCCGTCAAAGATGATGGCACTTCATATGTTTCCTCCAAAAGCTCTGTACTGGTGCCGGTCTTCTTATCCACAAGAGTTGTACTTGTTCTGATGGGAACTGTCGTTGGTGTATAACGAACATCTATACCATTCTGAAGGCAAAGAGAAAGAAACTCCTCAGTTCTAGGACCACCAAGATGAGTTATAACTCTTGAATGAATTCCCTCAGAACAAAGGATACGGGCAACATTTATACCTTTCCCAGAAGGGGTTATAAAATGCTCCTCCGTTCTGTTCACCTCATTCAGCTTCAATTCATCGAAGACTATCGTATATTGAAAAGTTGCACTAAGACAGACACAGATTACTGGAAGCATATTTCCCCCTATCAACAAGAAAGAACTTCTATCATGCTCTTTCTGAAGCAATTGTCACCGATGACTATCGGTTTCTCGAATTTTCTACGATGAATGAGCAATTCATCATTATAGAAGAATTGCTCACCATCGATATACTGATAATCAAAACCGGCCTTTAGGACAACTGCATGCGCCGGAGCAATATCCCAAACATAGCAAGGAGGCGTTACTCCCCCATTTATTCTTGGGTACATTACCGGCATAATCGAATGCAAAATAGCTGATCCAAATGCCCTAAAACGACAAGACAAACGAGAAAGCGGCAAAAGCCTGATAGCAGAAGATCCGATTACAATCTCTTTCAGAACATCACTCTTGTTTATAGGAAGAACAAGTTTCCGTCCTCCGGCATACACATCAGGACTATCAGGATCAGTCCTAATGATCATTCCTTCCTCCATTGGAAATGGAATATAAAGCAACGAGCCAACTGGCTGCCGTTTCTTGTTGAGGATACCAACCCCAATACACCAAAGAGGAATTCCCTGACTATAGGAATCGGTACCATCTATCGGATCAAAAACGAATGTAAGGTCTGCTTCCTCATCAAATGGCTTAATAACCATCTCCTCTGAAACAATATTCGCCTTGGGAAAAAGTTCTTCGATGCAAGAAGAAAGTTTCTGAGTAATCAGAAGATCCTCGTCTGTAACTACAGTACCATCGACTTTCAGATGCTGTGAAGCCAACCCCTGATAACGAACAGCTTCCCTTCCACAACTAAGAATTAACGCTTCAAGTTTGTCTAGTTGTTCTTTCATTTCAGGCCTTTCCAGCGCAACCCATAACGTCAATCTTCTCTTCTACTATCTTCGCACAGGCATCTATCACCTTGCTTGCAACCTTACGAGGATCATGACTAGGTTCTGTATCATAAGCTTCTCTTGATACATCAAATACACCATGAACCTTGAGTTCTGTACCTACATTTATTTTCCTCATTCCAAGCTGAATGGCCTTTCTGAAATCATCATCAGGAACACCCGTACCTCCATGGAGGACAAGAGGCATCTCTGGCAACAATTCGTGAATCTTTGCAATACGAGGAAAGTCAAGTTTAGGTTCGCTCTTATAAAAACCATGAACGGTTCCAACAGCAACAGCAAGGGCATCAATCCCAGTATCTCTCACAAAGCGGACAGCATCCTCAGGAACAGTGAAAAGAGCTTCTCGTTCATCGACAGAGATATCATCTTCCTTACCTCCAACATGGCCAAGCTCTGCTTCTACAGAAACACCATAACGCGATGCATATTCAACAACACGTGCAGTTATATCAACATTTTCCTGATAGCTCTTACTAGAAGCATCTATCATGACAGAGGTGAATCCATTGTCAACACAACGACGTATCACATCATAATCAGTAGCATGATCAAGATGTAGAACCATATCTATACCGAAATCATCTGCAACTCCCTGACATGCACCAACAACAGTCTTCTCTCCCATAATCTTCATAGCACCTACAGATGCCATAGCAATCACAGGACTATTCTTTGCCTTTGCACCTTTTGCTAATCCTATAAGATTCTCAAGGGTGAAGAAATTAAATGCACCAACGGCGTATCCTTCCTTACACGCCCTGTTGAGTACATGTTTTAGAGTTACTAATGCCATAAAATACCTCCAGTTTTCCTGTATTCTGTAACCGCAGACAAAACAGAAGCATAAGCCTGTTCTTCATTGGAGAATACAATCTCATATTTCATATCAGCATCCCATATAGGTTCTGCTGGTTCGTGCTCTGTTAAATATTTTTGCCAATCTGCAAGTATTTCCTGATCTCTGTAAGAAGCA
>CALXYN010000051.1 GCA_944392975.1 uncultured Spirochaetaceae bacterium
GTCTCCGCAGATGAGAAGAGCAAGATCGAAAGTGCAGTACAGGAACTTAAGGATGCTCTTGCAAACAGCAATGCAACTGCTGAGGAGCTTAAGAGCAAGACCGAGAAGGTTCAGCAGGTTTCCATGGAACTCGGACAGAAGGTCTATGAAGCCGCACAGCAGAATGCTGGCGCTCAGGGTGCAGCAAACGGTGCATCATCTTCAGCAGAGAGCCAGACATCATCTTCTGGAAAGAACGATGATACAATGGATGCAAGCTACGAAGAGGTCAAATAACAGACCAGTTTGCACTATAAGGGAAGCAGCATGGTACCATGCTGCTTTCTGCTGTTAAGAGGATTGTTATGGCGAAGAGAGATTATTACGAGGTTCTTGGTGTATCCAAGACAGCAACAGAAGAAGAAATCAAGAAGGCATACAGGAAGATTGCACTGCAGAATCATCCGGATACCCATCCGAATGACAAGGATGCTGAAGAGAGGTTCAAGGAGGCCAGTGAAGCTTATGAGGTCCTTTCAGATGCGAAAAAGAGAAGTGCTTATGATCAGTTCGGCTTCAGCGGAATGAATGATTTCCAGGGTGGAGCTGCTGGTAATTATTCCAATGTCTACAGGGATTTTTCTGATATCTTTGGTTCTGGTGGTGGTTTCTCTGATTTCTTCTCTTCTTTCTTCGGTGGCGGTGGCAGACAGCAGCGTGGAAGCTATGGTGAGTCTGGCGCTTCATTGAGATATGACATCACGATTGATTTCAGTGAGGCTGTAAGTGGCTGCAAGAAAGAGATAAGCTTTGGCCATAAAATCAAATGTACAAGCTGTGGCGGTACAGGTGGTACTGGCAGGAAAACATGTCCTACATGCCATGGTTCAGGCCGTGTTACAAGCGGTAACTGCTTTTTCCAGATGGCTTCTACCTGTCGTACATGTGGCGGTAGCGGTTATGTGATTGAGAATCCATGCGCTTCCTGCCATGGAACTGGAACTGTGACCAAAACCGAGAAGCTGATGGTCAATATTCCTGCCGGTGTTGATAACGGTGCACGTCTCACTCTTCGTGGAAAAGGTGATGCTGGACGCAATGGTGGAGAAGATGGTGATCTGATTCTCTTTATCACGGTACGCCCAGACAAGTATTTTGTGAGGGAAGGAAGCGATGTCTACATCCAGATTCCTGTAGCAATCACACAGGCTGCACTCGGTGCATCGATTCTTGTGCCTACAGTGGATGGAACGAGCATCAAGGTGGATATACCAGCTGGCATACAGTCTGGTACAATGCTTCGTGTGAAGGGCAAGGGTATTCCGTCTCTCAGAGGTTCCTCACGCGGTGATATGTACATTCGTGTGATGGTTGAGACACCTCGTCGCATGTCTTTCAAGGCCAAGGGCCTGATGAAGGAACTTGCTGCAGAGCTGAAGGCTTCAGATAGTCCTACACCAATGGAGTTTCAGGAATAATGGGTGAGAAAGTATACGGATTTCATGCAATTGAGGAGGCGCTGAAAAAGGCTGGAATGGGTTCCACTCTCTATGTTCAGCGTCAGGGTGGAGAGAGAATTGAGTCTCTCGTGAGAGAAGCAAAGCTCACAGGAAAGGTTGCTGTGAAAAAGCTCTCCAAGGATGAGCTTGAACGTATGATGCCGGGTGCAGATGTACGTGGTGCAATACTCGATCTTGGAGGCCCTAGAAGGGGTGCTTCCCGCCTGATTGAAACCACCGTTGAAGAATTCTGTGATCGCCTCGGAGAGAATGATGGTGCGCTCGTCCTCATTCTCGATGGCATTACCGATCCTCATAATCTAGGAGCAATACTGCGTTCAGCAGACCAGTTTGGGGTGGATTTGGTACTCATTCCAGAGCGTCGTTCCGTACAGGCCAATGAGACTGTCGTGAAAGTATCATCTGGGGCTGCGCAATACGTTCCGCTTTCAGTAGTCACGAATCTTACAAGGGAGATAAAGACGCTCAAGGACAACGGTTTCTGGATTTATGGCGCTGATATGGCAGGGGAGGAAAGCTATTCAATGTCATTCCCAGCCCGTACAGCTATTGTAATGGGATCTGAAGGCAATGGAATTTCTCAGCTTGTCAGAAAAAACTGTGACCACATCATCTCCATTCCGATGCGTGGCCACATTGACTCTTTGAACGTATCTGTCGCGACAGGAATCCTTCTTTACGAATTCCGCCGTCCTCGTTAATCCGAGAAGTAAGCATTTCCTATGTCATCTCTATACCAGAGATTCTGGAAATGCTTTCCTTTTATCATATCGTAGACGTTTTTATTTGCCTCTCCGATACTGTTTCCCTTTCCTACAACAGTAATGTTTCTGCCACCTGTTGTTATTGCTTTGCCATCTTTTTCCTGGATTGCTCCGCAGAATACAATTGGCCCATCATTCAGTGGTTCAAGGAATGTTGATGTCAGTCCTTTTATTTCCTTTCCTATCTGCGGATTCATCGGATAGCCTTCTGATGCCAGAACAACAGCAACAGTGCATTCATCCGTCGTTTCAAGCTGGATTGAGCTTACATCATCATTCTCGATAGCCTCAAGTATTCCAATCAGGTCAGAACGGATTATAGGTATCATAGCCTGTGCAGACGGATCGTTCAGACGTACATGATAATCCACGAGATATGGTTCTTTTTCAGGGGTAATCATCAGTGAGAGTGTGAGAATGCCCTTGTACGCAAGCTGTTCCACCTGCATTCCGTAAAGCGTCGGCTTGATTATTCTTTCAATGATCTTCTCTTTTATCTCATCGATAATCGGGACAGGGCAGAGTGCTCCCATTCCTCCTGTAGGTGTCTGGTCATCCGCAGACTTCTTTGTATAGTCGCTGGTTATCGGGAGGACAAGGTATCCGTTTCTGTCGAGAAGGAGAGAACAGCTTGCAGGAGTACCATGTACGAATTCCTCAAGCAGTACTGGTCCCTTCTGGAAAAGCTCTCTGGAGTAATCTATAAGTGCCCCTGTATCGTCAGATGAGAGCATGATACGTGATGGAGCAAGGTAGTTGCTCTTGATTGTGAAGAACTCTCCGCTGTGCTTCTCAAGATACTTCTTGAGACCCCCAATATCCCCAAAAAGCGAACTGTGTGGAATTGGGATGTTATGGCGATTGGTGAATGCTCTTGAAAATGACCTGTCGCCTTCAAGTTTTACTGCATTCTCCCAGGCTCCGAATGTGCGTATGCCTCTTTCATTCAGGTATTTCACGACACCTGTGAAGAGGGGTGCCTCTGTGCCGATAAATACGTAATCAATTTTATGTTCCCTGCATTTTTCATATACAGCCACCGGATCTGAGGGATTCAGATCTGGCAGATTTGTACAGAATCTCTTGGTTGCAAGATTTCCAGGAGCTACGAATAACTCCGAAAGATAGCAGCTTTTGCTGAACCACCATGCAACAGCATGATCTTTAGCTCCAGATCCTAGCAGAAGGACACGCATTATTTGACTCCTTTAATAAAACGCTAGCACACTGGAATGTGAAAATCAAAGAAAAAAATCTATGAAATAGACATCACATAAACCTATGTAGAACTTTGAGAAAGTATGTAGAAAAGATTACAGAATGGTGGAAAGCGCCTTTGTCATCTCTTCCAGTGTCACAGCCTGCCCGATTTCATTTTTCACCCTGCTGCTTCCTGGAATTCCTTTAATATAAGCCATGAGATGCTTCCTCATTTCCCGGCATCCTGTGTTTTCCCCATAGTAGCTGACCATGAGGCGGAGATGCTTGAGAGCAACGCTTATTTTTTCCTCTGTGGATGGCAGGCTGTAGCAGCCTTTCTCAATCAGTTCTTTGGTTTCTCTGAATATGAATGGATTTCCGATGGCACCGCGGGCAAACATCACTCCGCTGAGGCCAGAGTCATTTATCAGGGCCATGGCATCCTCAGGGGTGAATACATCTCCTGAGCCGAATAGGAGTATTCCACTTCCTTTGAAATGTTCTGAGAGCATGGAGAATGCTTTTCTGTCTGCCGTGCCGCTATAACCCTGTGCTCTTGTCCTGGCATGAAGAGTGAGCATCTCAGCTCCTGCTTCTGCAGCAATGTCTGCAAATTCAAGAAAGTTGATTGAATCAGAATCCCAGCCAAGACGGAATTTCACGGATACCGGTATATCGGTGCGTTCCTTTATTGTTTTTATGATTCTGCCAATCATCTGGGGATTCTTCATCAGCGCAGATCCTGCTCCGGTTTTTACGACCTTGGGTACGGGACAGCCGCAGTTTATGTCTATTACAGTGGGGTTGTATCCTAAAAGATTGTCCATCGCCCGGCGTACCGGATCATCCGATGGCCCAAAAAGCTGTATTATAAATCTGTCTTCTCCGGGAAAGCGCTCCAGAAGAGCTTTTGTTTTCTCTCCGTTTCTGGCAAGTCCTTCCGCACTTACCATCTCGGAGACAGCGGTATCTGCACCAAGACCGCGTGCTATCTCTCTGAATGCTTTATCTGTATATCCTGCGAGAGGTGCCAGTATGAATGGGCCCCCGATTGTCTTAATATCCACACCTAAATGTTAGCATATTGCGCTTCCTTCTCACCAGAGTGTGTCTTGTTTAATTGCATTCTGTATGTTAGCTTCTTTCATATGAAGCAGAAAATGGCACATGATGATGAATGGGCCTATGTATATGTAATAAAGAATCCATCATATAACGATGTATGTCTCTGTGCCTGGGACAGTGTTCTCTATGCAGGGACTCCTATTGTCTATGAAACACGCTTCGGTCTTGACCTTGGCATTGTAGTAGGACCTGCTCCTGTTCTTGGCAAAAGCTATGTTCCTGGACGCTCTGATGTGCATGGTGCGTGTCTTCACTTCTCTGATGAGAAAGAAGAGGATGATGTGAGATATGTCTCCGACGATAGTGCTCATCAGTGTGACAGCTGTTTCTGCTGTCAGATAGCGAAAGAGCCGGAGAAGATGAAAGTCGATGGCAGCGTAACCTGGATTGACCATCTGGCAACTCCTGCAGAGATGTCGAAGTATGCCGAGAATGAAGATAAGGAAGAGGAAGCTCTCAGAATCTGCCGGGAGAAGATAAGAAAGCATGAGCTTGGTATGAAGCTGGTGACAACACATTTTCTTCTCGGTGAACCTAAAGTCATCTTCTTCTTCACTGCAGATGAGCGTGTGGATTTCCGTGATCTTGTAAAAGACCTTGTCGCAGTGTTCCGCATGCGTATTGAACTCAGGCAGATTGGAGTGAGGGATGAATCGAGGCTGATCGGCGGTCTCTCTGTCTGTGGCCGCGATTATTGCTGTCATCTGATGACGAAAGAAATGGATCCTGTGACGATAAAGATGGCAAAGGAGCAGAATCTCTCCCTGAATTCGATGAAGATCTCTGGTCCTTGCGGTCGTCTTCTGTGTTGTCTTGCCTATGAGTATGACTACTACATGGAAGAAAAGGCAGGTTGTCCGCCGGAGGGTACGAGGATAAAACTCGACAGAGAACTCTGGAGAGTAAGCGAAATCAATATTCTTTCGCGGAAAATAACTCTTTCCGGAAGTGAAGGCAGAACACTGCAGATTCCATTTGAGGAGATACTCTATAACAGTGACACAGGATACTGGGAAGTGAGCGAGGAGTATCAGGAGGAGATTTTCTCATCCTGACAGGCTAAAACATTGCAAGATAACGTGTTGACGCACGCTTATCTTTGTGATAATTTCTGTAAGCGCTGTCAGTGTATGACAGCTCTTTAATTGAATAATACTGACTGATTTGTTTGGAGGAATAAATGGCTAACAAGTCCGCTGAGAAGAGAGAGCGCCAGGAAGCAAGACGCCGTCTCCGCAACCGCATGGCAAAGAGCACAATGCGCACAGCAATCAAGAAATTTGACGCAGCAGTAGCAGCTGGAGACAAGGCAGCAGCAGAGCAGGCTATGGCAGAGAGCAACAAGCTTCTCGATACAGTAGCTGGAAAGGGCATCATTCATAGGAACACTGCAGCAAGGAAGAAGAGCAGGCTCGCACACGCATACCATAAGATGGCTTAATTGCGTAAGGTGAGTGCGCTATGGAACAGAAACTTACAAAGGCTGCTATCATAGAGAGCCTTCACGCTAAGCTTGGCATCAATAGAACGGATATTCATTCAGTCATTGATGAACTTTTCGAGGAAATCAAAGATGGCCTGAAGGATAATCGTGTCATTGAACTCCGTGGATTCGGAACATTTGAGGTCCGTATCAGAAAGGGTCGTGAAAAAGCCCGCAACCCGAAGACAGGCGATGTTGTTGCTGTCGACAGACATGGTGTTGCCATTTTCCGCCCAGGTAAGGAGCTGAAGGATTTTGTCTGGGATATCACAACTGGACCAGAAGAGGAATAACAGCTTGAATTCATCAGTGAAAAAATCTGAAAGAAACCTCAGAACGCTTTGTTCTGAGGTTCTTGTTTTAGTATTATCTAGCTTTGTTTATGCATTGGCTTTCCCCGGCTTCATGTTCCCAGAAGGGGCGGGGTTTATCGCACTGTTTGCCCTGATTCCTGTTTTCGCGGTAATCAGGCATACATCATGGAAGCATGTATGGTGGTATGGACTCCTTTTCGGACTCGCATTCTACCTTTTCTTCGCTTATTGGCTGAAAGGCTTTCACGCACTTGCCATCATCCTGATTCCAATCATAAAAGCATTTGAATTTATGCTTTGTTTCATAGCCTTGAAAGCTGCTGATAGCTTCTTTAAGCGCTATGGATACTTTGTTCAGGCTATCATATGGGTTGCCTATGCATATCTTTCCGAAAGCTGGTTCGCAGGTTTTGCTTATGGAGATATCGCATACGCATTCTATAAGTATCCACTCTTTATCCAGATTGCAGACATAACAGGAATCTGGGGAATTGTCTTCATTGCAATCCTTCCTCAGGCCTTCCTTGGAAGATATCTTTCCGATTTCATAAAAGGCAGTGCCCCGGCTTTCAGAACCTACATTCTTAAGAACATCGTATTCGTCGTGCTCTATGCTGTTCTCCTGATTGCCACATTAGTATATGGCGGTGTGAAGACACATGAATGGAGGGCTAAAGAGAGCGACAGAGTCTGGGATGTTGTGACTGTCCAGCACAATCATGATTCCTGGCAGGGTGGTTATTACACATACCTCCATAACTTCAACAACCTTCGCCGTTATACGCTCGAGGCTCTTGCTGTTACAGATCCGGACATTGTCATCTGGAGCGAGACTGCATTTGTTCCATCCGTTGCCTGGCATACGAAATATTCAACAGAAGGCTCTGGGTATGAAGTAACTGCGGATCTTGTGGATCAGTTCGTATCATTTGGCGAGAATCTTGAAGTGCCGCTTCTGACAGGAAATCCAGAGGGCGTCATTGCTGATGAGTCTCTTCCTCCTATTCTCGAAGATGGGTCGACAAACAGGATTGATTACAACACAGTCATTCTTTTCGATGACGGCGAGATCAAGGAGACTTATCGTAAACAGCACCTTGTACCATTCACAGAGCACTTCCCATATGAAGAAGAACTGCCATGGCTTTATAACCTCCTTCTTGCAAATGACTATAACTGGTGGCTGCAGGGAACTGAGTCCGTGGTCTTTGAATCCGATGGAGTGAAGTTCTCCACACCAATCTGCTTCGAGGATAATTTCGGCTATCTTTCTGCCGAGTTCGTCGCTTCAGGGGCAGATGTCATTGTGAACATGTCCAATGACAACTGGTCGAAGAAGGTTTCTGCAGAGCTTCAGCACGCTGCAATGGGCGCTTTCCGTTCTGTCGAGACAAGAAAGTCCACAATCCGTGGAACCAACAGTGGTATCACATGTCTCATCACGCCGGATGGCACAATGCATGATCCGATGGAGCCTTTTACGATGGGCTGGAATCTCTATCATGTTCCTGTTTATACCCATGAAAGCAATTCTGACACATTCTACGTGCGCCACATAAATCTCTTTGCACATGTCGCAGTCTATGCATCCTATACACTCCTTGCAGCAGGTGCCGTGATGAAGATTGTCTCACTCGTTAGAGGCAGAAAGAAATGAAAGCAAGTATTATTGTAATCGGAACGGAGCTTACTCGTGGAATCATCCAGGATAAACATGGTTCTCTCATAAGCCGTGAGCTTACGACTCTTGGAGTGCATGTTTCCGAGATAGTTGCACTTCCTGATGATGGCACGATAGAGCCTGTTCTTGAGGCGCTGATGAGATCTTCGGATCTGATTATCATCACAGGTGGTCTTGGTCCTACCAGTGATGATATTACGCGTTCTGTAATTGCCAGAGCAGCTGGCAATGGGCTTGTCAGGGATGAAGAGTGCTGGTCATTCCTCCTGAGTAAGCTTGGCGATAAAGCCTATGGTGCAAATTCCAGACAGGCAATGATCCCAGAAGGTTTCTCCGTCATCCCCAACAGCAATGGTACAGCTCCCGGTTTCTATGGCTATGGTGGAAAGACCCTGCTTGTCTCCCTCCCTGGTCCTCCACGGGAGATGGAGCCGATGTTCTATGATTCGGTTGTTCCCCTTGTCCGCCGTGTACTCGATCTTCCAGATGCTGAAAGGGATGAATATTCTTCTTTCATTACAGCAGAAGCGAAACTGGAAGAACTCTGCGAGAGTGTGGATCCTGAGCTTGAGTGGGGTACAAGATTCCAGGATTATAAAATCTCGCTTTATGTCTCTGGCAAGACGAAGAAGGAGCGAGATGAGGCTATTGGAAAGCTCAGAGAGATGGTAGGAGTGCACAGAATAGAAGATGGCTCTGCTGATGCTCTCGGTATCATGATAGCTTATTTGAAAAAACATAATGCCACAGTCTCTGCTGCAGAAAGCTGTACGGGCGGTCTTGTCTCAGAGCGTCTTACATCGCTTCCTGGTTCTTCCGCTTTCATGCTCGGAGCAGTTACATCATATGCTCCGGAGGTGAAAGAGAATGTCCTGGGTGTTAGGAAAGAGACAGTGGAGAAATATGGCACAGTCTCATATGAATGCGCTCTGGAGATGGCTGAAGGGGTGAGAAAGCTTACAGGCTCTGATTATTCTCTTTCCGTTACTGGTGTTGCTGGTCCTGATAAAGATGAGGACAAGGATGTGGGAACTGTGTATCTTGGCTTTTCCGGAAAAGAGAGGGAAAGCTGCAGTGTTCTTCTCCGCTTCTCTTCCTGGGGCAGGGATTCAATCAGGCGTAAAGCTGCTGTTGCCTCTTTCCTTCTGCTTGCATCTTATATAGAAGGGGAAAATCCTGCAGAAATTGTTTCTGGCTGGAAGTTTATTTAAACTCTATGTTCTTTCTGTTGACTTGTCCCTTATTAAGGCAATATTATCTGAGTCGTAGTAAAAGCCTTAACAGAGGGACACATTCTTTCAGAAACCAATAATTTCTTTTGGAGTAATAATGTCAGATTTATTTGATGAGACCGGTATGGCAGAGAATGCTGCTGCTGTAACGGAGGAAGCTAAGCCAGCCAGAAAAAGGCCTGGTCGTCCAAGAAAAGCAAAAACCATCGATGAGGGTGAGAAAAAGCCCCGTGTCACTATAAAGAGGAAAACAAGACCCAAAGTTTCTGTAAAAAGTGCAGAAGAAATTGAAGCCGTGGCAGCAGAGGATCCTGAAGCAGTGGAAGTCCCTGTTGAAAATGTTGTTCCTGAAGAGCCTCAGGCAGAAGTTCCGCAGCCTCAGCCGCTTGTAGAAGCAGAACCTCAGAAAGAAGAAAATCCGGAAGCTGAAAGTTCTGAAGAAAACGCAGATGATGCTTCGCAGGATAAGGGCCAGTATGAAAGGCGCTATGATGACAGATTCCATAACCGCCGCGATAAAAGAATGAAGAATAACGGCAAGAGAAGGCCTGTAGAGGACTTCCAGCCGGAAATTAACATGGATGAGCATCCAGATGCTCCGCAGCTCTTCATTTCCGTTCTCACTGCACTTCATATTGATGAGCTGAGGGAAAGAGCTAAAGCACAGGGCATTCCGGAGGATGTCATTCTCGATTGCAGAAAATCTGAACTCATTGCCAGAATGCTTCGTCTCCATTCCGCTAATGGGGGAGTCCTGCTTGCAGAAGGTACGCTTGAGGTCCTTCAGGAAGGAAGCTTCGGTTATCTTAGATATCCTTTCAATAACTATCTTGCCGGAACAGAGGATGTTTATGTCTCTGCTTCCCTCATAAAAGCTATCGGCATGAAGACTGGAGATCTTGTATATGCTCAGATAAGAGCCCCGAGGGAGAATGAGAAGAGTGCGGCGGTTGTGCGTGTTCTCAAGGTCAACGGTGAAGAGCCTAAGATGGCAAAAATCCGTGCTCCTTTTGATACGCTTACTCCGCTTTTCCCTGATGAGAGACTGCAGCTGGAAGTGATTGAGGATGCCGTAAAGCCTTCGGATCTCTCCACAAGAGTAGTAGATCTTTTCTGCCCAATTGGAAAAGGCCAGCGTTCACTTATCGTTGCACCTCCTCGTACAGGAAAGACAGTCCTGATGCAGAAGATTGCTAATGCAATCACTACAAACCATCCGGAAGTGACGCTCATTGTTCTTCTTGTCGATGAAAGACCGGAAGAGGTTACGGATATGAGACGCAATGTCAATGCAGAGGTCATTGCATCCACTTTTGATGAGCAGGCCCAGCATCACGTACAGGTTGCGGAGATGGTGATTGAAAAGGCGAAGAGACTTGTTGAGTACAAGAAAGATGTCGTTATCCTTCTCGACAGCATCACACGTCTTGCAAGGGCTTATAACCAAACAGTTCCTGCATCTGGAAAGATCCTTTCCGGTGGTGTTGATTCCAATGCACTCCATAAACCTAAGAGATTCTTCGGAGCTGCCAGGAATATCGAGCAGGGTGGATCGCTTACAATCATCTCCACTGCCTTGATTGAAACCGGGTCTAGGATGGATGAAGTCATCTTCGAGGAATTCAAAGGTACAGGAAACAATGAAATCGTACTTGACCGCAAGATGGCAGACAACCGCAAGTTCCCAGCTATAAACATCAAGAAGTCAGGTACTAGAAGGGATGATCTTCTTTTGCCGGCAGATGTGCTTTCACGCGTGTTCCTTCTCCGTTCTGCTTTCGGTAATCTTGATGACGTTGACATGTCAGTGGCTCTCATTGACAAGATGAAGAAGACAAACAATAATAAGGAGTTCCTTGACTCGATGAACACACCATCGACGTTGAGATGATTGAGATATCGCCCGCCTGTGAAAGCAGGAGGAAAGACATAGAACCGGAGGAAGAAAAATGAAAAAGAATATCCACCCTGAGTACACACTGCAGGAAATCACATGCTCATGCGGCAATG
>CALXYN010000052.1 GCA_944392975.1 uncultured Spirochaetaceae bacterium
CTACACGACGCTCTTCCGATCTCAGTGCAACTTCCGGCACCTACTGTCGAGGAAGCAAAAGAGTATGAGGATCGTATTCAGGAAGTTCTTTCTTCTGCCGGTTTTGGTGGTATTGCAAATGCTATCAGTGGCAATAGTGCTGATGGTGAATATAAAGCAGGAGACAAACTTGGCATATTCACAGTCACAAAGGACAGTCATGTGAGAATTGAAATTGATCTTTCCGGTATGTTCCAGGGAACACAGTCTGTCAACTACGATATCGATGTTGCATATAAGCCATTGATAGGCGACGAAAGATCTCTTGTATATGTAGCAAGAACAGGGGTGGAGGACGGAAACAATGTAACAACAATCCTCAAGTGTGAAATGGATGGCAAAGCCTTTGATCCAGCTGCAATGCAAGCGCTTCTTGCAGAATGATGCGTCATAAGCAAACCTGCTATATGCAGGTTTGCTGTGTTAATTGACATTGATTGCATCGAATGGGCACATTTCGTGACAACAGTAACAGCTTATGCATTTACGTTTTTCAAATACAACATGGCCGTTTTCGATTCTCAGTGCCTTTGCTGGACAGACATTCACACATCTGGAACAGGCTTTGCATTTATCGATATCGAAAACTGGCTTTGGTCTGTTGTTTGAATTCTTTGAGAATGCGTTCTTTATAGTACCGATGATGAGAGAACGGAATGTGTTTTTCTTTCCATCCCCGATTCTTTTGTAATCGCTGATAACAAGATTCTCTGGTTTCAGAAGAGGGTATGCAGCATCGCTGATTCCTCTTTGTATTTTCTCTGCAGTCTCGATAAGAGGAACACTTTTATATCCCATTATCATTGCTTCAGCCTTGTCGATTGCATAGGCATTCGCAGAACCGAACAAAAGTCCGACATGTCTTGGTGTTCCGCTTCCCGGTCCGGGGCCTTCCATCCCGATGACACCATCAAGGAATGCATAATCCACATGGCATTCATCAAAGATTTTCATTAAAAAAGCTGCGAATGATTCCGGAGTTCTATAGCGGAAATGCATTGGGCTTTTATTTAGTCCAGGGATGGTCCCAAACATATTCTTCACAGCTCCGGTTGCACTCATCAGCTGATGGGTCTTGAACTTGGCAAATGAAATCACGACATCTGCTTCATCGAGAGCTTTTGCCATTGGAATTTTGATACCATCTATTTCATGTATTCTGTTCTCCTCCCTGAAATCAGAGAGGGTAGCATCGTGCTTTTTGACGACTTCCGATATCCTGCACTGACTTGCATTAAGTTTTCCTGTCTGTGTACCAGGGCTGTCTCCGACAATAATCTTCTCAGCTCCCTTTTCTTTGAGAATCCTTAGAAATGCATCAAGGGCTCTGTAATCGGTGGTTATCGCTTTTTCAGGACTCGCATCGGAGAGAATATTGGGTTTAACAAAGACAGTCTTTCCTGCAACCTCGGGAAAAGCTGTATTCTCTATGATTTTCCTGATGGCAGAATCCAGTTCATTTTCTGTATAGTCTCTGCATTCGGTTATCGCACAATTTGTCATATCTTTCTTAAAAGAGCTGCGTACATCGGCCCCCTGCCATTGCTGTTGTCAGGGAGTACAATCATTCCAAACTCTCTTTTTTCTCCATATTCAAGATTGATTTCCACTTCTTCAGCTTCTTCTGGATGCTTACGCATGAATCTCTTGATGATTTCCTCATCTTCTCCCTGGTTTATTGAACAAGTGGAGTAGAGCAGGTATCCGCCTTTTTTCAGTGCAAGCATTGCTGATGACAACATTGAATATTGCAATGCCTGAAGTCTTTTTGGTCTTGATGGTGACCATTCTTTCAGGTGTTCCGGGCTTTGAAGTACATGGCGTTCTGAAGAGCATGGTGCATCGAGGAGAATGGAAGTGTATATTTCCTTTTCATATAATCCCCATCTCGAGGCATCGTGACCTGTTATCCTGTGGTTTTCTCTCCATTGTGATGGAATGGATGCTTCAACAGCTCTTCTCATCCTCTCTCGCCTGTCCATTGATCTGTCATTGGAGACAAGAGAGCCACACCCTTTCATCCTAAGAAGAAGAACAATGGTCTTTCCTCCTGGAGCTGCACACATGTCAAGGACAACAGGATTCTCATCCAATGGCAATAAAGTGGCAGTCTCGATTGAAGTCCTGTCCATGAAATATGGAGAGATAAGTCCCTCCGGTGATGTCTTGTCTTCCTCTTCTGAGAGCATCGCATCTTTCAGGCTTTGCCATCGCTTACCATATTGGTTCTCATAGAATTCATCGAATGAGAGCTTAGCCATTGAAAAGCCTCAGATATGTAAATACGGCGCCAACAATAATGCCCAGAATAGCACCTGCTATCACCTGCGTTGCTGAATGTCCGATCATTGTTTTGAATGCAATCGGTGAAAATGGTCCGTTCTCATGAAGTTCTGCCAGGAACTCTGACCACTTATTAAGCAGTTCTGCCTGTTTTCCTGTTTCATAACGAACATTCATTGCATCATTCATGATTACAAGTGCAATGAAAACACAGATTGCGAAAAATGTTGAATCCATGCCTTCTGACATTCCTACTGAAACAGTCAGCGATGCAGCTGCTGCGCTATGCGATGATGGCATGCCTCCTGTTGTTATCAGATAACGCCAATTCCAGCCATTGCCAAGCATTGCATTTATTATAGGTTTCAGTAACTGAGTCAGCACGAAAGCTATCGCGGCAGAGAATAAGGGAATGTTCAGAAACAGCTTGTCCATGTTGAGAGCCTATCATTGAGTATCCGGCATGGTCAATCTTCATCATAATCCATATAATGTAAAACCAAGGAGATTCTATGGGACAGACACAGTGCTATAAAATACTCTCTGAGCATCTCGTAAGCGGAGAGCTTAAAAGAGGGGAAAGCATCTCAATAAAAATTGACCAGACATTGACTCAGGATGCCACTGGTACAATGGCTTATCTTGAATTTGAATCCATGAATCTGGACAAAGTCCAGAATGAACTTGCTGTCAGCTATGTTGATCACAATACAGTGCAGGTAGGATTCGAGAATGCCGATGACCATGAGTATCTGAGAACAGTAGCAGATAAGAAAGGTGTCATTTACTCTCGTGCAGGAAATGGTATTTGCCATCAGGTTCATCTGGAGCGTTTCGCGCTTCCAGGAAAAACTCTTCTAGGTTCGGATTCCCATACTCCTACAGCTGGTGGTATTGGTTCTTTTGCTGCAGGAGCTGGTGGACTCGATGTTGCGCTTGCGATGGCCGGAAAGCCTTTCAGCATTATCGCGCCACGCGTTGTTGAGATAAGACTTCACGGAAAGCTTCAGCCATTTGTGTCAGCAAAGGATGTTATCCTGAAAGTGCTTGAGCGCTTTGGAGTCAAAGGCAATGTGAATACTGTTTTTGAATATACAGGGGACGGTGTTAAAACGCTCTCTGTTCCTGAGAGGGCCACGATTGCGAACATGGGTGCAGAGTGTGGCGTCACGACATCGCTCTTTCCTTCCGATGAGAATACAAGAGCATTCTTGAAGGCTCAGGGCAGGGAGGATGGCTTTGTTCCGCTTTCAGCTGATGACGACGCTGAATATGATGACCTCTTTGAAATAGATCTTTCATCTCTGGAACCTCTTGCTGCATGCCCACACAGCCCTGGCAATATAAAGCCGGTAACATCTCTGAAAGGCATGAAGGTTGATCAGGTCCTCATCGGTTCTTGTACCAATTCAAGCTATATGGATCTCAAGCGCGCTGCGCGTATTCTATCTGGCCATCACGTTGCTCCGACCGTGTCACTTGGTGTCGCTCCTGGCTCAAGGGAAGTCCTTTTGATGATTACGGAAGACGGAACACTGGAGACACTCATAAAAGCTGGGGCAAGAATTCTTGAGTCTGCTTGCGGATTCTGTATCGGCAATCATCAGAGCCCTGGAACAGACAGTGTTTCTCTTCGTACAAGCAACCGTAATTTCTATGCACGCTCTGGAACGGCAAGTGCGAATCTTTATCTAGTCTCACCAGAAACTGCTGCTGCATCAGCAATTACAGGAATTTTCACAGATCCCCGTGAATGCAATGCTAATTTGTCAGATATAACAATGCCAGAGAAATTCATCATTGATGATTCGATGTTCATCATGCCAACGTATTCTCTGGATATAAAGCGGGGGCCAAACATCGGGGAGCCACCAGAGAATACAGCGCTTCCAGAAGTCGTTAAGGGGCATGCTGTCATCAAAGTCGGTGATAAAATCACTACAGACCATATCATGCCAGCCGGTGCACGTCTGAAATACAGGTCGAATATCCCTCACTATGCCCAGTTCGTCTTCGAGTCCGTGGATCCAGCATTCCCGGAAAGGGCCAAGGCGTACAAGGAGAAAGGGGAGAGCGGATTCATCATTGCCGGCAATTCCTATGGTCAGGGATCTTCCAGAGAGCATGCTGCAATCTGCCCGATGTACCTTGGTATCCGTGCAGTCTGTGCTGTTTCGATTGAACGTATCCATCAGGCTAATCTTTGCAACTTCGGTATTCTTCCTCTGCTTTTTGAAAATGAAGAAGACTATGGAAAGATCGAAGAAGGCGATGAGTTGGAGCTTCTCTCTCCGCTCTCATCTCTTTCCAGTGGCAGTTTCACACTCCGCGATCTGACTAAGAATCTCGATATCCCGATGAGACTTTTCGCGTCAGAGGCACAGAAGGAAATGCTTAGAGTCGGCGGCAGGCTCAACGAGGAGAAAGCATGAAAATAAAAATGGAAAACGGAAAGCTCCTTGTTCCAGACAATCCGGAGATTGTCTATATAGAAGGGGATGGTGTCGGCAAGGAAATCACGGACAAAATGAGGCAGGTGCTTGATGCTGCTGTCTCTGTATCCTACGGCGGAAAGAGGAAGATTGAGTGGATCGAGGCTCTTGCCGGCGGTAAGGCGATAGAGAAAACAGGTTCAAATCTTCCAGATGAAACGCTGGAGAAAATCGAATCTTCCCTTGTAGCTATCAAAGGGCCTCTGATGACTCCAGTAGGAAAGGGCGCAAGATCAATAAACGTTGCCCTTAGACAGAAGCTTGATTTATATGTCTGCCTCCGTCCTGTTGAGTATTTTGAAGGAGTCCCATCTCCGGTACGCCATCCGGAAAATGTCGACATGGTTGTTTTCAGGGAAAATACTGAAGATATCTATGCCGGTATTGAATGGCCATCTGCATCCGATGATGTAAGGAAGGTTATTTCCTTCCTTGAAACGGAAATGGGTGTCAGTAAGATCAGATTTCCTGAAACCTCTGCAATCGGTGTGAAGCCAGTTTCTCCCGAGGGCTCAAAGCGACTGATTAAGGCCGCAATCGATTATGCTATTATCAACCATCGCCGATCTGTGACGCTTGTGCATAAGGGAAACATCATGAAATTCACTGAAGGTGGTTTCCGTTCCTGGGGGTATGAGCTTGCAAAGGAAGAATATGGCGCATATGAAAAGGATGGAAAGGTTTTCATTCCTGCAGAACATGGAGACGTGGAACTGAAGGACTGTATCTGCGATGCTTTTTTGCAGAACATCCTGCTCAAACCTGAAAACTATGATGTGATTGCAACTCTCAATCTGAATGGCGATTACGTTTCTGATGCACTTGCTGCAGAAGTCGGTGGTATCGGTATTGCACCTGGAGGAAACATAAACTATCAGACGGGTGCTGCTGTTTTTGAAGCAACGCATGGTACTGCCCCTGATATCGCGGGAAAGGATATAGTCAATCCTCTCTCAATCATCCTTTCGGGCGTGATGATGCTTGAATACATCGGATGGACTGAGGCAGGGGAGAGAATCCGTACTGCAGTTAAGAAGGCTATTACATCTTCAAAGGTGACTGCAGATTTCTACGCTCTGCTTGAAAAAGAGGGCAGGAACGGGGAATGTCTCTCAACCACCGATTTCACTGATTATCTTGTCTCTCTGTTGTGATTTCCTCGAAAGAGGCAATCTCCATAACACGCGGATCCTGGATACTTGGAAGTCCGGGGTCTTTTATTCTTATTACCAGTTTGACTCCAGCATCAAGTGCGGCTTTCACGCCAGAGGCAGAATCCTCAAAGATGATAGTATTCTCAGCCTTTGCATCAAGCTTTTTGATTGCAAGACGGAATATCGCGCTATCGGGCTTTGATGGGATATCCGTTCTGCCAGCGATAATCAGCTTCTCTGGAAAGAATCGATTAAGCCCGTATTCTGGAATATACCAGTCCATGTTCATTTTGGGAGCGGAGGAGGCAATCGCAATTGGAATGCCTGCATTCTTAAGGTATGTAAGAAGTGTTTCTGCGCCTGGGGACAATGTCATTCTCTGCGCTAAGCAGATATCGTGGTAAAGCTTTTCCTTGTAAATCGCAATAGCTTCCTGTTCTTCCTCGGTTTTTTCCGGAGCAAGATAGAGTACAGTTTCCTCATCGGTTCTCCCATTGAGCATTCTGTACTCTTCATCGCTCATTTCCTTTCCCCGGAACTTCAGAAATGTATCAGACCACGCTTTCCGGTTCTCCTCGGAGTCCCAGAAAAGCGTGCCGTTGAAATCAAATATATAAGCCTCAGCGTTCGGCAATAGGAATGACATCCCTGGCCTCCGGCCCTGAATAAATCTGACGAGGTCTTCCGATTTTCTGATACGGATCGTGTCTCCATTCAAGATAATGTGCAATCCATCCAGGAAGACGTCCCATGGCAAAAAGCACCGTGAACATGGAAACAGGAATTCCCATCATATGGAATGTTATACCCGTATAGAAGTCAACATTCGGATAGAGATTGCGTTCGATGAAGTAATCATCGTGCGTAGCTCTCTCTTCCAGCTCTAGGGCAATATCGAGAAGCTTGTCCGTAGTCCCGCTTGCTTCAAGTACTTCCCTTGTGAGCTCCTTCGCAATCTTTGCTCTCGGATCGAAAGTCTTGTATACCCTGTGGCCGAAACCGAAAAGACGGAACGGATCTTCCTTTGATTTTGCCTTTTCAATAACAGCATCGATGGACAATCCTTCGGTATCAATACGCTGAAGCATATCCATCACAGCCTGATTCGCTCCACCATGTTTTGAACCCCAGAGAGCACATACACCAGCTGTTACAGAGGCATAGAGATTCGCATCCGATGATCCTACAAGCCGTACAGCACTTGTTGAGCAGTTCTGCTCGTGGTCCGCATGAAGAATCAGAAGTTTGTTGAGTGCTGCAACATGAACAGGGGATGGAACATAGTTGTTCACAGAGGTGTGGAACATCATGTTGAGGAAGTTCGCACAGTAGGAATAGTTATACTGCGGCTCTACGAAATCCAGTCCTTTCATCTGTCTGTAAGTAAAAGCTGCAATGGTTCTCATCTTCGAGAGAAGCCGTGTAACAGTGAGGTCAAGATTCTCCTCTGGATCCTTATCCTCAAGTTCAGGATAGAATGCAGAGAGGGAAGCAACCATCGCTGCAAGAATTCCCATTGGATGTCCATCGTGAGGGTATGCACGGAAGAAATCACGCATATTCACATGCAAAAGAGAGTTCTCATTAAGCAGTTTCTGATATCCGATTCTTTCTTCTGCACTTGGAAGGCGTCCTTTGATAAGCAGGTATGCAACCTCAATGAAATCGCACCTTGCGACAAGATCCGCAATATCATAACCACGATAGCGGAGGATTCCCTTTTCGCCGTTTATATAGCAGATGGAGGACATGCATGAACCTGTATTTACATATCCTGGATCATAGGTTATATAGCCGGTTTCCTTCCTGAGTGTTGTGATATCAATGGATTTCTCACCCATGTTGTCGGTGATGATATCGGCTTTGAATTCCTTACCACTTGAAAGTTTTATGAGTGCGGCATCTTTTTCTCTGATCATAGAATCTCCTTTCCGCTAAGTGCTTCCAGTGCTTTTACAAGCACCTGTGTGCCTTTTCTTCCATGTCCTTCTGCCTTGATGGCAAGATAAAGCTGCTTTGTAAGGGCTAAAGAGGGTAGTGAAAGTTCCATTTTCTCCGCTTCTTCCAGCGCAATTCCCATATCCTTGATAAAATGTTCAACCATGAATCCTGGTTCGTAATCGCCTTTAAGGACCCTTGGTGCAAGATTGTCCAGAGTCCAGCAGCCTGCAGCTCCCTTGGAAATCGTGGCGACCATCTTCTCAAGGTTCAGTCCTGCTTTCGCTCCATAAACCAGTGCTTCTGACACTCCGCACATGGTTCCTGCAATAACAATCTGATTAGCCATCTTGGTATTCTGGCCAGCTCCAACAGAACCCATATGTGTGATGTTCTTTCCCATCACGCTGAATATGGGCAGAAGCTCTCTGAAAACTTCATCAGAACAGCCGACCATGATTGAAAGTGTTCCATTTCTGGCTCCTGTATCTCCGCCGGAGACAGGAGCATCTGCCATCGCAGCACCTTTTTCCCTGAGTTTTTCAGCTATTGCGATATCAAGGGAGGGTTTTGTTGTTGTCATATCACAGCAGATCTTGCCTTCAGAAATTCCCTCAACAATGCCATTCCTTCCAAGGTATACTTCTTCGACATCTTTCGGATAACCGACAATTGTCAGTATTATTTCAGCCTGTTCTGCTACAGAACGCGGGGTATCACACCAGTGAGCACCTTTTTCAACAAGTGCGTCCCCTTTGTTTTTTGTCCTGTTATAGATATAAAGCTCGTAACCAGCATCAATTAGCCTTGATGACATCGAGGCTCCCATAACACCAAGACCGATAAAACCAATCTTCTTTACCATAGGGAAATAATAGCATCAAAGAGAATTGTGTGAAATTACCTCCGCGCAAGGTGTCAGTCTGTCTTGATTCTCCCTTCCCAATTGATATAATTCCTCTTGCCATGTCAGCTTCATCATCCACTGTGGATTTCTCAACAGGTTCTGTTTCTGCAAAAATCATAGCGTTTGCGTTTCCTCTTTTTCTGGGAAACCTCTTCCAGCAACTGTATAATGCAGCAGATACCCTGATTGTGGGAAATTTCCTCGGTCCTGAAGCCCTAGCAGCCTTATCATCATCCGGTTCTCTCATTTTCATGCTGGTCGGGTTCTTCAATGGCATGGCAGTTGGGGCGGGCGTTGTGATTTCTCATGCATTTGGAGCAGGGGACAAAGAAAGGACGGAAAGAGCCATTCATTCAGATATTGCATTCGGAATAATTGCAGGAATCGCAATCACACTGTTTGCTGTCATTTTCACTCCGTCAATACTGCGCTGGATATCAACTCCAGAAAGCCTCCTCCCATTAAGTTCTGCCTATTTCCGCATCTATTCGGCAGGTATTTTCTTTTCCGTCATGTATAACATCCTGATGGGTATTATGAATGCCTTGGGTGACAGCCGGCATCCACTCTATTATCTTATTATCTCTTCAGTAATAAATATTGTTCTTGATCTTCTTTTTATTGCCGGTTTCAAAATGGGCGTTGGTTCTGCGGCCTTTGCCACGATAATCTCTCAGGCAGTCAGCTCCATCCTCTGTTTCATGCGTTTGGTGAAAGGAGAGGCAGGAATGAAGATAAAGCTGAAAGCCATCCATATGGATAGAAAAGAGATGAGGGGAATAATAACTTACGGTCTTCCATCTGGCCTTCAGAACTCAATCATCGGATTTGCAAACACCGTTGTACAGGCTTCTGTGAATACATTTCCTTCTGCGGCAATTGCCGGATTCGGCGTCTATGGAAAGATCGAGGGATTTGTGCTTCTCCCGATTACGACGCTTTCTCTGGCTCTGACAACATTCACAGCCCAGACAATGGGAGCTGGTAATTTTGAACGGACACGAAGCGGTATCAAGACCGGTATGTTTATGGATGTGGTTTCCGGAGAGATTCTGGGAATACTTCTATACATCACGGCTCCGTTTCTTGTTTCTCTGTTCTCCTCGGATCCTGAGGTCATCATGTATGGTACAAAACAGTCAAGAATAGAAGCTCTTTTCTATTTTCTTCCCGCTATTTCTCATGCCAGCGCTGGTATTCTCCGTGGAGCAGGGAAAGCTTTTGTTCCAATGCTTGTACTTTTATCTGCATGGTGTATCTTTCGCGTGATATTTGTCCGCATCGTGCTTCTTTTATCCCATAGCATCATGCTGATTTACATCGCATATCCTGTCACATGGGTTTTATCAAGTATCATATTCATTGTTTATCTTTTTAGAGGTAAGTGGTTTTCCAGAAAGATTCTGGTATCATGAAAAGCATGATTGATATAATTCCCGGATACGATCGGATAGATGAAGTGAGAAAGCTTTTCTCCTAATACACTGCAATGCTTGTATCCATCAATCCATCATTTCAGCTCTACCTCGATATACAGCATTATGGTGATGAAGAAAGAAATCCTTCCATGAAGTATCAGCTTCCTGATGGTAGATTATATCTTGCCCTGAAAGATAATAAAACAGCGGGGTGTGTGGCCCTGAGACGTCTTGATGATGAGAATGGGGAACTTACGAGATTGTATGTGCGTCCAGAGTTCAGAGGTAATGGCATTGCTTCGCTTCTTATGGAAAAGATAATCGAGGATGTCAGAGAGGTAGGGTATCGCTCTATTTTCCTGGATACTCTTCCAGAGCTTGAGAGTGCTGTAAAACTGTATCTCAAGCTCGGATTCGAATTCACATCTCCTTATAATGACAGTCCTGTAGAAAAAACGCTTTTCATGAAGAAGAAGCTCTAGAATTCATTCCACTGGCTATCCATGGATTCCATGAGTGCAATCTGGGTTCTTGCCCTGACAAGATTATGGTCTTCATAAGCAATCTTGTAATACGTATCTCCCGCAAGATAATCAGTAAGGAATCTCACTGCCATAATCTGTGTTATAGTTCGTCCAGATTCCTTTATCAATGATTTCTCTTCATCTGTAAGAAAGCTTCCGGCACTTTCCATATATCCCTTGATAAGCGCTTTGTACAAAGGAACGGAGAATTTCATCTTCTCGGTATTCCTCTCATCTTCATCTGCTGTAGAGCAGGCTGTGCGAATCATGTCTCCAGTATCGAAAAGTATTGTTCCTGGCATGATTGTATCGAGGTCGATGTCACAGGATGCTTCTCCTGTTTCTTCAGATAACAGCACATTGTTTGTTTTCGTATGATTATGTGTCACACGGGATGG
>CALXYN010000053.1 GCA_944392975.1 uncultured Spirochaetaceae bacterium
CTGATACATTCTTTGTTGGTATGATATCCACATCAGCATCTGCTGCTGTCGGGGTTGCACTGTCGCTGCAGGCCATCATTCAGGCTATAGGTTTTTTCTTCGGTCAGGGAAGTGGAAACAACATATCCAGACAGCTTGGAGCTCATCATGAGAATACAGCAAAAGAGCTTGCTTCTACTGGCTTTTTCTCAGCATTCATCCTTTCAACGTTCATTGCCCTTCCTTGTCTCATCTTCCTTGAGCCTCTTTCAGTTTTTCTTGGATCTTCAGATACAATTCTTCCATATGCGATGGATTATATGTTCTGGATACTCCTTGCCGCGCCTTTCATGGCTTCATCCCTTGTTTTGAATAATCAGCTGCGATTTGAAGGTAATTCCTTTTATTCGATGATCGGGCTTACAACGGGAGGAATCATCAATCTCTTTCTTGATCCTCTTCTCATATTCGTCTTTGACATGGGAATTGCCGGTGCTGCTGTGGCTACAGCTGTCAGTCAGATCATAAGCTTTCTCATTCTTCTGATTCTCTCTGAGAAGGTCGGTACTGTAAGGCTTAGTATCAGGTATTTCAGACCATCGATGAAGATGATGCGGATGATTACAAATGGCGGTCTCCCTTCTCTTTGCAGACAGAGTGTCACGAGCGTTGCCATGATTTCCCTCAATAATGCTGCTCTTCCTTTCGGTGATGCGGCTGTTGCGGCAATGGCCATTGTGAATAAGATTGGTAATTTCACCAACTCAATTCTTCTTGGAGTTGGACAGGGCTTCCAGCCAGTCTGTGGCTACAATGCTGGGGCCGGACGCTTTGAGCGTGTCAAGGAAGGCTTCTGGTTCTGTGTGAAGTCCATGTCGATACTTCTTCTTTTGTTGGCGGTTCTTGAATATATTTGGGCAGCGCCAATCGTTGGTTTCTTCCGCAAAGGCGATCCTGCCGTAATCGAAATAGGAGAGATTGCACTCCGTTTGCGATGTTTTACACTTGTATTCTCTGCCTGGATTACAATCAGCAATATGCTGCTGCAGACAACAGGAAAGATGTGGCGTGCCTCCATTTTAGGATTTGCACGTCAAGGCATAATTCTCATACCGATTGTCTGGCTTCTGCCGCCATTTATCGGTATCTGGGGAATCCAGATTGCCCAGCCTCTTGCAGATCTGATTACATTCTGCATGTCAGTGCCGATGACGATGAGCGTCATCAGGAGCATGAACGAGAGTGCGATGGTGAAAAAAGATTAGAGATTCTCTTCTTCGATTGCCTTCAGTGTTTCTGCATGGAGCTTTTCCAGATGTTCGGCATCTGCAGGAATTTTCTCGGCATTAACTTCCTCAAGCCGCGCGGCTGCAGTCCTGAGTTCCCCCAGTCCGAGTTTTTCAGCTCCCTTTCTTATCTTATGAGAAGCTTTCCTGATGCCTTCGATATCCATACTCTCAACTGCCTTTTTCAGGTTGTTGATATCTTCTGCTTCATGGAAAGCTTTAAGCGAATCTTTCAGTGCTGACACGTCACCACAGAAGTCCTCTATAACACTGTCGTAGTCCATGCCGATTCTCTCGGCTAAACTTTTGATGCTCATAGCTGAAATATCGAAAAAGAAACGTCTCTCGTCAATGAGACAAGAGACGTTTTCCGCGAAAAAATGCGTAATTTACGCAAAAACTCCAATAATTCCATTTACGCAGATGAATGCGATGATAAGAGGGAGAATCCATGCACAATAGATTCTGAGTGCCTGAGGTACCTTGAGGCCATCTCCCTGATTTGCTTCTGCTGTAAATTTGTCCCAACCCCATCCATAGCGATGTGTACAGAAGATAACATATGCCAGGCTTCCCAGAGGAAGAATGATGTTAGAGACAAGGAAGTCTTCTCCATCGAGGATTGTCGAACCGCTTCCAAGTGGCTGAATGGAAGAGAGGACGTTATAACCAAGAACGGCAGGAAGTGCAAGAATGAAGATGAGTACGAAATTTACAATGGCAGCCTTTTTTCTTGTCCATCCCTTCATATCCATCCAATATGCACAGATGTTTTCAAAAACTGCGATAAGCGTTGAAAGGGCCGCGAAAATCATGGCAAGGAAAAACACAGCACCCCAGATTCCACCCATCGACATCTGTGTAAATACATTAGGAAGCGAAATAAAGAGAAGGGAAGGCCCTGAGCCTGCCTCAACGCCAAATGCAGAGCAAGCCGGGAAGATGATGAAACCAGAGAGCAGGGCTACCGTTGTATCAAGGCAGATGATTCGTATTGATTCACCACCAAGAGATCTCTTGTTGTCAAAATAAGAGCCGAAAATTGCCATTGCTCCTATTCCCAGGGAGAGTGTGAAGAAAGCCTGTCCCATTGCTGCGAATACCGATTCTCCAAGACCATATTCATGGACGAGATTGTTGAAATCCGGCTTCATATAGAATTTGATGCCTTCCTGTGCTCCGGGGAGAAGGCATGAATGTATTGCCAGCACGAACATCAGAATGAAGAGAATCACCATCATGACTTTCGTTATCTTCTCGACGCCATTCTTGAGACCGATTATGACCGTGCCTGCAGTCAGAAGAAGAGCCAATGCAGTAAGTGCAATCTGTAAGCCAGGTCCTGCTGTGAGTGTGGAGAAATATGTTCCTACAGCTTCTGTGGTGAAAGATGAATTGAGACGGCCGGAAAGGAATGAGAAGAAATAGTAAAGAAGCCACCCCGTGATTACTGAATAATACATCAGAAGAATGTAGTTGCCGGCAATTGCGGCATAACCCACGCTATGCCATTTTGAACCAGCTGGTTCAAGACGCTTTAAAGCACCTACGATATTCATTCTTCCGGCTCTTCCGATTGAGAATTCCATGATCATTACCGGAACTCCCATGAAAACGAGGAAGAGCAGATACATCAGAACAAAAGCAGCTCCACCATATCTTCCTGTTATGTAAGGGAACCTCCAGACATTCCCTAATCCGATTGCACATCCCGCAGAAAGCAGAATGAATCCAAGTCGCGAAGACAGTCTTTCCCTTGGCATAATTATTCCTTTTTTCCTGTATTTCTTGCTGGATACTTCGGATCACTTGTATAAATAAGTCCAAGTTTCCTTAATCCAGATATATCACCATTGGATGGTACGTGCGTAAGATGAACCTCTGCATTTTTCAGAAGAGGAAGAGCTTTTAAGGCTTTCTTTGCATCCTCATCCTCTGAAGCACTCATTGCAAGTGCAATAAGGATTTCATCGAGATTCATGCTCACGCCTTTTCCGCTGAGGATATCTCTTTTCATTGCTGTTATGCTCTTGATGACAGATGAGGAAATCAGGTCCTTCTCTTTTTCAATCCCCGTCATTGCTTTCAAAGCATTGAGAAGAAGAGCAGAGCAGGCATGAAGGGTAATGGAATTATGTGCGGTGATGATACGTCCATCAGGAAGTTCTATTGCCGCAGCACAGACTGTTCCATTTTTTCCCTTTCCCTCTTCAATGGCTTTTTCAAGTGCATCTCTTGCAGGCTCTACAACAGCTCTGTCCTCTGGTTTCAGTCCAGCCTTATCCATTATGGCTGAGATTCTGTTTACCGTTTCCTGATCAGCTCTACCTGAAACATAATCTGTTTTGATCTGGAAATAGCGCCTGATAATTTCCTGATTTCCCGCTTCTCTGCATGCCTCATCATCGGTAATGCCAAAGCCGACACGATTCACACCCATGTCAGTAGGGGATTTGTAAACGCATTCCCCTGTAATTCTTGTCAGGATTCTCGCAAGTAGCGGAAAAGCTTCTAGATCGCGGGAATAGTTAACGGCGATTTTGTTGTATGCAGCGAGATGGAAATGATCAATAAGGTTTACATCTCCGATGTCCGCAGTTGCTGCTTCATATGCGATATTCACAGGATGATCCAGTGGAAGATTCCATACAGGAAATGTCTCCAGCTTGGAGTAGGCGGGTTTCATCCCCATCTTTGCCTCGTGATACATCTGTGAAAGACAGGTTGCAAGTTTGCCAGAACCAGGGCCTGGCGCTGTTACAACTACAACTGGAGCGGATACTGGAATGTATTCATTTCTGCCATATCCCTGGTCGGATACGACTACATCGATATTTGCAGGATAGCCGGGTGTTGACTGATGGGTATAAACATGGATTCCCATTCGTTCCAGCTTGTTCTTGAAGACTGTTGCTGCTACCTGATTGTCGAATCTGGTAATGACAACTTTATCGCATTTGAGGCCATAGGAGGCGAAGTCATCAATCATTTTCAGAACATCCGCATCATAGCTGATACCGAAATCTGAACGTATTTTCCTTCTCTCTATATCTCCTGCATAAATACAGATGATTATATCCAGCTGGTCACCAAGGGCCTGGAAAACCTTCATCTTATTATTTTCGTCGAAGCCTGGAAGTACGCGGGCTGCATGCTTGTCATGCAGAAGCTTGCCTCCGCACTCTATGTAAAGATGCCCGGAAGATGACTCCCGGACTCTTTCAAGAATGCATTTTGTCTGTTCTTCGACGTATTTTTTGCTATCGAAGCCAGTTTTCAGCATCAGACATAACCCTCAGCAAGCATTGCGCGGCTTACCTTCATGAAGCCAGCAATGTTAGCTCCGTCAACAAAGTTATTCTTTTCTGAATATTTCTCTGCTGCGTCGCTGATGTTTCTGTAAATATTCTGCATGATGGATCTGAGCTCTGAATCAACTTTTTCCCTTGTCCACTGCATACGTGTTGAATTCTGT
Organism: uncultured Spirochaetaceae bacterium; assembly: GCA_944392975.1. Taxonomy (GTDB): domain Bacteria; phylum Spirochaetota; class Spirochaetia; order Sphaerochaetales; family Sphaerochaetaceae; genus Ornithospirochaeta. The sequence goes on from CALXYN010000053.1 coordinate 4,741, forward strand.
GCCATCTCAAGGCCGGATACAGCAACACCGCCAGCATTTGCAGCTTTTGCAGGAGCAAGAAGTACGCTGTTGCCCATAAGAATCTTTTCTGCCTCAACAGAACAAGGCATGTTTGCACCTTCGCCAACAAGCTTGATTCCGTTTTTGACAAGATTGGTTGCATCTGCTTCGAGAATCTCGTTCTGTGTTGCACATGGGAATGCGTAATCTGCCTTGATATTCCAGAGTGGATTTGGCTCTGCTGGGTTGCGCTCGATATATTCAACTCCCTTGAATGCTTCTGCATATTCGCGGATACGGCCACGCCTTACATTCTTGAGTGTCATTATCCATCTCAGTTTTTCCGGAGTGATTCCACTCTCATCATAAATCATGCCGGAGGAGTCAGAGAGCGTCACGACCTTTGCTCCAAGTTCTGTAAGCTTCTCTACTGTGTACTGGGCAACATTTCCAGAACCGGATACAAGACATGTCTTGCCATCAAACTTCATGCCATTGCCACCAAGAATAGCTTCAGAAAGATATACAAGACCATAACCAGTTGCTTCCGGTCTGATGTTTGATCCGCCAAAGTCGAGGCCTTTACCTGTAAGGACACCTGTGAACTTGTTTGTGATTCTCTTGTACTGTCCGAAGAGATATCCAATCTCGCGTCCACCAACGCCGATGTCTCCTGCTGGAACATCTGTGTCTTCTCCGATGTGCCTGTAGAGCTCTGTCATGAAAGACTGGCAGAAGCGCATGACTTCAGCCTCGGACTTTCCTTTCGGATTAAAGTCTGAACCGCCTTTTCCGCCACCCATCGGGAGACCTGTAAGGCTGTTTTTGAAAACCTGCTCGAAAGCAAGGAATTTCATAATGGAGAGGTTTACGGATGGATGGAATCTAAGTCCTCCCTTATACGGTCCGATAGCAGATGACATCTCAACTCTGAATCCTCTGTTAATCTGGACTCTGCCCTCATCATCAATCCATGGAACACGGAACATGACAACTCTTTCCGGCTCTGTCATCCTTTCAAGGATTTTGTGGTAAGTCACATCCGGGAGATCGTCAATAATCTTGTCAATTGATGCGAGGAATGTGTAGACCGCCTGCTGGAATTCCTTCTGGTCAGGGTCTGTCTTGAGTACGTGCTCATATACACGCTGTGTTTCGTCATGCATGGTATTTTTCTCCTAAGGGTTGATGATAAAGACATTGCGTGTGAAGGAAAAGACCATAAAGGCAGTATGTAAAAACTTTTTGGAATTAACGTATGCATCGCTTTTACTTAACATAGATTGGTTATCTTTACTCTAATTCCGTTGCATGAACATCCTCATAGTGTGATAAACTCACAATCAAACGGAGGTTATTATGAAAATCGGTATACTCACCAGCGGTGGAGATTGCCCCGGTCTTAATGCTGTCATCAGGGGATTTGCAAAATATGTGTTCAACAATATCAAGGACGCAGAACTCATCGGTATATCTGAAGGCTATCTTGGTCTTATTGAGAAAGAAGCGAAGAAGATGAAGCCTTCGGATTTTTCCGGAATCCTCAATGTCGGTGGCACAATTCTGGGAACAAAGAGGACTCCTTTCAAGAAGATGACGGAGGAAGGGGACGACGGAAGAAGCAGACTGGATATGATGAAAAAGAACTATAAGGCACTTGGTTTGGATGTACTTGTCACACTGGGCGGTGCCGGAACGCATAAGACAGCTGCACTTCTTTCATCTGAAGGACTCAATGTCGTAGGTATACCGAAGACAATTGATAATGATATCTGGGGAACGGATGTCACATTCGGTTTTCATTCGGCAGTAGATATTGCAACAGAATGCATTGACCGTATTCATACCACTGCAGCAAGTCATGGCCGTACGATGCTTATTGAACTGATGGGTAACAAAGTTGGCTGGCTGACGCTCTATGCAGGAATCGCTGGAGGTGCTGATATAATTCTCATTCCTGAAATTCCATATAATCCGGATACTGTTGTGAAGATGGTTAAAAAGCGTCTGGATTCTGGTAAGGCTTTCAACATCATCGCTATTGCAGAGGGTGCGATGAGCCAGGAAGAAGCAAAGATGAAGAAATCCGAACGCCTTGAATACCGGGGAGGAAGGGCAACAGGCACAGAGCTTCTTGCTTCATATATTGAGGAACATGCAGAGGTTGAGACAAGAATCGTGGTTCCTGGACACCTGCAGAGGGGTGGAGCACCTTCTCCATATGATAGATTCCTCTCTACTGAAATGGGTTCTTTTGCAGGAGAGCTTGTAAAACGTGGAAATTTCGGTGTCACGGTTGCGATGAGGGATAATCATGTTACATACAACAAGCTTGAGGATATTGCAGGAAAGACAAAATCTGTTCCTGCGAATGACCAGAGAATTGCTATGGCAAGAGCTATCGGAATCTACTTTGGAGATGAAGCGTGAAAATAGCCGTCATTGATTTCTCCAGTACTTCGTTGTCCCTTCTTGTAGAGAATGTAAGCGGTGAGATGATGATACCTGTTGTCGGCATCAGAAAATCCGTTTCCATTCTCGGTTATCTTTCAAAGAAGGGAAAAATTTCCGAAAGAGGAATTGAGAAGGTCGTTGATTCCATAAAATTCCTCGTGGAGGCTGCAGAGAAAGTCGGAGCAGAATCAGTACATATCATTTCAACTGCTTCGATGAGGATAATAAAGAACTATGAAGAAGTCGCAGCTGCAGTAAAATCGGGTACTGGACTTTCAATAACAAATCTTGATGGCATATCTGAAGCTTATGCCGATTATATCGCAAACAGGGAGTATTCTGCTCTTGGTTCTGTGCTCTTGCTCGATATCGGTGGATACTCGTCATCCGTTGTGGATATGTCTCAGGATAGCAGGAACAGCATGTTCACTCTGGATATCGGACCTGCTGCCTTATTCAGTCTTTTTGATGGTATGTATCCGGAAAAGGATGATGTGAAGAAGATGAGGAAGAGCATAGATAAGAAACTCGAGAAGAACAGTGTATTCCCTGGAAAAATCTTTTCTCGTGTTGTTCTTACAGGTAGCAACGCTGAAGCTTTGTACAGTGTCTACAAGGACCATTTCTCAATCTCAGGTCAGTCTTTACGCACAATGGAACGGAAGAAACTGAAAAAGCTTATCAAATACCTAGTATCGTCTGAAGATAGAGCTCTTATTCTTATCCGCAATGTGCCAGAGAAGGTGCATATGATCATTCCAGCTGCAGTTCTCGCAGAAGAGATTGCAGCAATTTACAACGCCGAAGAGCTCATTGTTTCTGATAAAGGTGTAAAGGATGGATATCTAAGATTATTAATGGAGGAATCAAATGGCTAAGGAATCACCGGCGGCAATCAGACCGCCATACATCAACAGGGAGTATTCATGGCTTCAGTTTGATAAAAGGGTTCTTGACCAGGCCCGAGACAGCTCGAATCCTCTCCTTGAGAGGTGCCGCTTCCTTTCAATATTTATTTCAAATCTTGATGAATTCGTGCGGGTCAGACTGGGCTCCCTTCTTAATCTGGAGCTTCATTCACCAACATATATAGATAACAAGACAGGGATGAGTGCCCGCGACCAGATTGAGATGATTCTGTCTCTTCTGCCAGGACTTTATAAAAAAGCAGATGAGACATTTTCTCGCCTCAGAAAGGAGCTGAAGAGCGCAGGCGTGAATATCCTGATGAGCGATACGCTCTCGGAGACACAGAAGACAAAGGCTTTCAATTATTTCCAGAATAATATGATGCCTTTCCTTTCTCCTCTTGTGCTCGATGCCAAGCATCCTATGATTCGTTTCGAGAACCAGAGATTGTATCTTGTACTCCGTCTTGAACGCGATGGCAGAGAGATGTTTGGCGTTGTATCGATGGGCAGAAGAATACAGGATTTAGTGAGGCTAGGAGGCGGAAAGAAGGTTCAGCTTATACCTTCCGAAGTGCTTCTCTATCTTTTCGGAGATCTTCTTTTCCCCGGTTCTACTGTAAAGGAAAAATCGCTTCTCCGTGTCACTCGCAATGCAGATTTTGAAGCTTCTGTTGAAGATGCGGATATCGAATATGATTTTGATTTCTCAAAGCTCATCCGCAATAAAGTGGAGAGTCGTGGGTCTTTGGCAGCAGTACGTCTTGAGATGAACACTCCGTCAGAGAATCTCAGGCAGTTTCTGGTAAAGCACCTTGGAATAAAGAAGAATCAGGTATTCATTGTCGGTGGCTGCTTCTCTTATAAATACATGTATCAGCTAGATGAGTTCTTCCCGCTTGAGAAGATTTCAGCTCTTCGTTATCCATCTTTCAAAGGAAGCGTTCCTGCAGGCCTCCAGCGTGGTAGCATGATTGATACAGTCCTCAGACGCGACGTGTTCCTTGCATATCCTTTCCAGACCATGGATCCTCTTCTGTGGTTGTTGGAGGAATGCGCTGATGATCCGAGAGTTTCAAATATAAAGATTACAATCTACAGACTCGCCAAGAACTCGCGTGTTGTTGCAGCTCTGGTCAGGGCTGCCGAAAACGGCAAGGATGTATCTGTTGTCATGGAGCTCTGTGCGCGCTTCGATGAAGAGTCCAATCTCAGTTATGCAGAGCAGTTGCAGGAAGCCGGGTGCACAGTCTTCTATGGTATGGAGAATTATAAGGTTCACTCAAAGATCATCTCGATAGTCCTTCAGGATAAAGGAGAGGTGAGGTATATCACACATCTTGGTACAGGCAATTACAATGAGAGCACTGCAAAACAGTATACAGATCTGAACATCATCACATCTGATAAAGATATCGGTCTTGATGGTGTTGCTTTCTTCCGTAACCTTGCAACCCTGAATATGGATACGCAATACCGCCGTCTCCTTGTTGCTCCGTCAACTCTCAAAACTGGAATACTCTCTGCGATGGATAAGGAGATCACGAAAGGAAAGGATGGATCAATCACATGCAAGATGAATTCGCTTTCCGATAAGGATATGATTGACAAACTCGTAGAGGCATCAAAAGCCGGTGTACGTGTAAGACTTCTTATCCGCGGAATCTCCTGCCTCCTTCCAGGCGTTCCAGAATTGACGGATAATATCTCCATTCTCAGCATTGTTGGACGCTTCCTTGAGCATTCAAGAATTTACAGTTTTGGTTCCGGTGAGATGTTCATCTCCTCTGCAGACTTAATGACGAGGAATATCGACAGAAGAGTGGAGATTGCAACTCCGGTGCTGGACCCGAAAATCAAGGATACGATTCTCAAGATGCTCGATATCATGTTCAGGGATAATGTCAAAGGACGTATGCTTCTGGGGGATGGACGTTACGCAGCCGTCCCTGAAAGCGATATACATATCGATTCGCAGGATAAGTTCCTTGAACTTTTCAGAGGTGGAAAAGCCTATCTTTGATATAAAAAATAAGGACGTTCCGGAGTTTTCTCAGAACGTCCTTTTCCTTCTTTCAGCTTATTCAGATCAGAAGATCTGCATATGCTTTCAACAGTTCATCACCTTCGCATCCTGCAAGGACTTTCTTTGCTAGGACTTTTCCAAGCTGTACACCTTCCTGATCAAAGGAATTGAGGTTCCAGATGAAGCCCTGGAACATTACCTTGTTCTCGTAATGTGCAAGCAGTGCTCCAAGCGCAGATGGGGTAAGTTCATCTCCGTATATCAGAGAAGATGGCCTGTTTCCATCAAACTCCTTGTTTGGATTCTCATCTTCTTTTCCGCGTGCAAATGCGGCAATCTGTGCTGAGAGGTTTGCATTGAGTTTGGTCTGGCTGTAAGAACCTGCTGTCTCGATATCATTGCCGTACTGGCATTTTCTGAAGCCAATGAACTGGAGTGGTATGATATCCGTTCCCTGATGCAGAAGCTGATAGAACGAGTGCTGTCCGTTTGTTCCAGGTTCACCGAAGATGACAGGACCTGTAGGATATGAGATTTTCTCACCGTTCCTGTTTACATGCTTTCCGTTTGATTCCATATCAAGCTGCTGGAGATGTGCCGGGAAGCGTGAGAGTGCCTGTGAGTATGGAAGTATTGCAGTCGAAGGATATCCCATGACATTTCTCAGATAGAAGCCTGCAAGAGCGTCCATCAGGGCACCATTTTTCGTGATGTCCTTTTCAACTGAAAGCTTATCTTCCTCATGTGCGCCATCCAGAAGAGCGCGGAATGTATCAAATCCATAGG
>CALXYN010000054.1 GCA_944392975.1 uncultured Spirochaetaceae bacterium
AGCAGCCGAACCAGAAATGGCTCACAGATGTCTCGGAGTTCAAATATTCCGTCAACGGCGAGACAAAGAAAATCTACCTCAGCGCTATATTGGATCTCTATGACAGGAGGATAGTCGCCTACAGGATCGATGACCGCAATGACAATCCAATCGTCATGAATACGTTCAAGGAGGCATTCTCGAAAGAGCCGGATGCCCATCTCCTCTGCCACAGCGACAGAGGAGGATTCCAGTATACGGGCCCGCAGTTCTATATGCTTATGAATCGTCATGGATGCATCCACAGCATGTACAGGGCTGCCCATTGCATAGACAACGGTCCAATGGAAGGCTTCTGGGGAATACTCAAAAGGGAGATGTACTACAACCGGAAATTCGACAGCAGGGACAGACTCATAAGCTCCATCAAGGATTACGTTGAGTACTACAACGGGAAGAGGATACAGAGGAAGCTGCATAGGATGTCACCGATGGAATACCACTATAAATACATATCTGCCGCATAGATGGAAGAACCGTTGCTACCTTTCGATAAACAACGGCTCAGTTTTAATTATTTGACTGTCCTATTGACGGGGTGCACACCATTTTTGAACAGCCCCTTTTGTTTCTTAAAAACCTTCAGGCTTTCTCTACTCCTTCTTCAATGATTACCTTAGGTTCATCTGATTCAACAGAGAGATTCTCAAGTGTAAGAGAAGCATTGCGGATGCGGAAGCCTCTTGATGGAGGATCAGGAAGGCCGAGATACATGTCACTGCTGTTTATTGGCATATCAGCATCTGGGGAAACCGCAAATGAAGAGTTCCTGATTACAATGTTTTTCACAGGGCTTTCAGGAAGGCCGACAACCATCCCGGCAGATGCTCTCATTCCCTCTGCATGACAATCTTCAATCGTGATGTTATACAGTCTCGGAGTGCCATCATTTACAGGAAGAGGCTGCAATGAAAACAGAGACATGTCCTCAGTTCCACAGCGATAATACATATTGATCACAAACGGACAGAGATTGTTTCTCATCCTGATTTTTCTGAATACAGCATCGTGGATATGGCCACCACGGCCACGCCTTGATTTGATTCTTATACCTCTGTCTGTACCATCGAAGAAACAATCCTCAACAAGGACATCTGCAATCTCCGCAGCTGTTTCTGAACCTATTACAGCTCCTCCATGTGCAGAACGCACCGTACAATTCTTAATCACAATATGCTTTGTAGGAATATTATCGCGGATTCCATCTGGGCCGGAACCAGATTTGAGGGCAATGCCATCATCTCCTACATCCACCTCCGAATCAATAACGGTAACGTGACTGGATGACTCTATATCTATACCATCTGTATTCGGAGCCTCTGCAGGATTCTTGATGTGTATGTGTTCTATCGTGATATTCTCTGAGAACAGCGGATGAAGTGTCCAGAAAGGAGAATTCGTAAGCGTTATTCCGGAAATCGTCACGTTATGACAATCCTTGATCTGCAAGAGAGGTGGTCTCAAGAACTGAGAATCACGGCCTCCGCCACCACCAGCCTGTGAGGCATACTCAGGATTAAGCGAGGCAAACATCTTCTCAATCTCAGTCTCCGGATTTCTTACTTTCCTTGCCTTATGATCAGCAACGACATCCCACCAGACATTTCCAGATCCATCTATTGTTCCCTCTCCTGTAATGACGACATTTTCTGCTTCATTTATAAAGACACAGGGATGCATTGCCCAGCACTTGACGCCTTCCCACCGTGTAAAGACAGGAGTATAAAGTGAGAAATCAGGGATGAATCTGAGGACAGAGCCTTTTTCAAGGACAAGACGGGAATCAGAAGGAATTGTAATAGGTCCCGTCATGTAAATACCCTCAGTAAGAACGACTTCCTTTTTCGCACTCAGGGCTTCCATCAAGCCGCTGCTGATATCACGGCCATCGGGTACGATGCCATAAGAATCTAAAACATCCAGCATGTCTCCTCCTTTACTTCATCTTCATCAAAGCATATCCTTATCAATATGCCAAGAATAGGATACAGAGCCCACGATTTCGGCTCATTTGATTCAGCCTCCGCACTAGGCGAGAGAATAGAAAGCATCCGTCCTTCCTTTATACAGCTTGCGCTGAAGAAAGTCATTCCATCAGCCAGGCCCTGGCAGGAATGGGACGAGGAATACATCCATGAAATTGCAGAAAATCTTTCTGCTCATGGAGTATCGATTGCAATTATCGGCTGCTACGTCAATCTGATAGCTCCCGATAAAGAGGAAAGAGATAAAGAAATCAGCCGATTCGCCAAGACTCTTTCTCTTACCTCTGCTTTTGGATGCCCCTATGTAGGAACCGAAACAGGGACGCTGAACCCTAATGGCGGCTTCTCCATCGAAACATCCAGTCTGGAGAATCTTGCTATTGCTCGTGAGAGTCTTGCGAGGATGCTCGAGTATGCAGAGAAATACGATGCATACGTAGCTCTAGAAGCCGTTGCCAGAAACCATACAATATCTTCTCTGGACCGACTTGCTGATACACTTGCGGCTTTTCCGACAAAGCGTCTCAAGGTCATCTTCGATCCGGTCAATCTGATTCCTTATACAGGAATACCGGAAAAAGACGGTGTACCGCTACGCATTCCATCAGAAGCGGCAGAACACAAATTCATCTCCGATATTCTCGATGTCTGTGAAGATCGCCTTGTAGCTATCCATTGCAAGGACTACATCCTCGATCCAGACACAGGTACCAAGATCGGTGATATCCCGGCTCTTACAGGAAACTTCCGCTGGAAAGCATTTGCAGAGGAGCTGAGAAAGAGAAATATCGATGTTCCATGGCTTCTGGAGAACCACAATCCTCTGACTGTGAAAGAAACAGCAGAAACCCTAGAACAATTCTAACTCACGGGTTTCTGCCTTAAACGGAATGTTTTTGGACAAAAACGATTAGAGAAGGTATGGCTGAGAGAAGGAAACAGGATGTCTGTTATCTGTCAGCACCTTCTCAAGGTATGCTGTATCAAGCGAAAGATCTGTCACCATCTTCACAAGAAGAGACTCTCCAAGAAGATTCTGCTCACAGAAAAGATATGCTAAAGCCTTCTCTGCGATATGCCCAGGCTTCATCGCATTCAGATAGATTTCCGCATCTTCTGCATCCCCATAACGCTTGAGAAGATTGTCATACAACAATGATGATTCCGGTTTCTCATGCAGTGCCAGAAGTTCATTTCTCAGCTTCTCCGGATTTCCCCTGCCCGCTTCTTCTCCAAGAGGTTTCAAAGTAAAGAATGTATACTCTTTTCCCGGGAGAAAATGATGCTTTTCGCAACGTGCCGCATAATTCGGTTCAAGATCGCTGTTTTTCACCTTATCTCCGCCGACGACAATCAAAGGATCAAAATAAAGAGCAGGACACTCTTTTTCACCTATCTGATAGTACCTGTATGTATAGAACGCTGAGGACATGCAATCGGGATGCTCACAGTAAGCTGTGAGAGGAATCACATCCGTTGCGATATCAAGCATCAAACGTGCAGTGGAATTAAAGAATTCCCGGCGGAAATTGAGTATCAATGTCGGGAAGACAAACATACAGCCTTTTTCAATTGAATAGTTTCTGGCTACATATGCAAGTCTTTCATCGAAAAAAGATGCCTCATCGATGATGTATGTTCCGACCTCAGGATTATCCTTCAGGACCTCCTCAAAACCGAATGAATCATTGATTCTGGCAATATTCTCTCCGCATCTGATATATCCGGAACGATACGGAAGCGCATCCTCCGGATAATCTGAAAAGCGTCCGCTATCGATACCTGAGCGGATAAAGAATATCTTGCGCCTGTCAAGAACGCCGGTGGAAGTCATTGCCCTTACTTTCTCGCTCTTTTTCTGCGCAACAGCGGCATCGCGCCAGACACGTGCAGAAAACTCTGTCTTTCCAGAACCCATCGGGCCAATCACAAGCACACGCCGGCCGGGAGTTGTGAAATCAAAATGGGTGAATGACTCATGTACATCAAGCGTAGGAAAGCCCAGTGACTTCAGAAAATCAGCACCGGGCGTTGTATTCTCGATATTAGGCATTCTCTTCCCTTACAATAGCAATTCCCGCACTTGCTCCAATACGTGTAGCGCCGGCATCAATCATAGCCTTTGCTGTAGCATAATCCCTCACGCCGCCGGATGCCTTGACACCAAGTCTGTCTCCTACAACGGACTTCATAAGTTCAACATCATGTAAAGTGGCACCACCCTTTGAGAACCCCGTGCTTGTCTTCACGAAATCAGCTCCTGCCTTTTCAGAAAGTTCACAGGCAGTCCTCTTCTCATCATCTGTCAAAAGACAGGTTTCGATGATCACTTTCAGAAGTTTTCCTTCTGTCGCCTTCCTGACAGCTACGATATCCTCAAGGACAGCATCAAGCATACCGGACTTAAGATATCCGATATTGATGACCATATCGACTTCATCAGCACCATTCTCAACGGCCTTAGCAGCCTCATAAGCCTTTGAAACCGTGTCCATGGCACCGAGAGGGAAACCGACAACGGTACAGACCTTGACAGAAGAATCCTTCAACAGGTCTGCAGCAAGACTCACCCAGCAGGAATTCACGCAAACAGATGCGAATTTGTACTCAGAAGCCTCTTTGCAGAGTTTTTCAATAGCGCTTTTTGCTGCATCAGGTGCAAGCAATGTGTGGTCAATATACTTTGCTATGGACATAGTATTCTCCTTTCCTATGGCAGTATTATAGTCTAATTCTAGAGCAATCTACCTGTTCTCGCATCCTCAATCCCGGAAAGTATCGTAGGACAGTCTTCTCCGCTGTCCATGCGCCTCAGGATCTCAGCAATTGCTATCTCATCATCATTAAGAGATGCCGGATAGAATGGATTCGAGAACAATGTACGGGAGCCAAGTGTAACATGAGAAAGCGTCAGGCTTCCATTACCTGTTGTCCAATCTCTATGGAAGATGAAAGGAAGAACAACGGGTCGTCCATCATCTCCAACTGTCCTGACTTCCCTTTCCGTGATCACTCCCCGGTCTCCGCGTATCTCAAAATGCTTACCATATAGATATGAAGCATACTGATTACTCGAGAAATCATTGATGAAAAGCTTATCTCCGAAACGAAGTGTCCTGATCTTCCTTTCATAATTTTCCATTCCGCCATTAACCGTCATTCCTTTGCGGGTTCCCGTACATAGGATACGGGACGGGAAAGATGTGGAAAGAATCTCATCAGGAACACATCCTGAGAAACCGAGAACAAGCCTTGCAATAGAAGCAGCATGATGATTATGAAGACCTGACAGATACAACTGATCAACATTCCCAATAATATCCAGAGAAGCTATGGCAGATGCGAAAAGCGGCGTGTACTGATACTGCTCTGCAACAAATCCTTTCATCGATGAAAGCTCATCCAGCTCGCTGTCAGAAAGAGAGAGAAATGTTGTCTCGGCAAGCACAGTCTCATGTCTTTCATCCAGCATTTTCATAAGAGAGAAAAAACCATCAGGACCGGACGAGACGATGACAATATCATGAGGCACGGAAAGAGCCTCTGTGCTGTCCGTAACGGCATTCAGACCTTCTGCGCCGAACATCTCTGCTCTTTCCCTCTTTCTTGTACAAACAGAAACTATTTCAAGAAGCTCTGGAAGTGCTTTCGCAATACGTATATAGAACATGGACCGCCAACCGGTACCAAAAAGAACAGCTTTCATAGCCATAGTTTAACGCAGTATGGAAAGAATCACCAACAAACTCGGCCTTCCAGCTATTTGCATCTTACCCATCTTGCTGGTACTCTCAAGGAATGCTGTTGAATGTATTCCAAGAGTTCTTCACATGGGTGATGCTCTTTATAATCCTGTTGAATATCTCACAGAGGAAGTTTCCTCATACTGAAAAGAAGAGAAAAGCAACAATTCTGATCGCTGTTGATTTCCTTGTTGTGTACACATGTATTGCAATGACATCAATCTGGAAACTTCCAGAATGGGTCGGTTTGATTTTCCCAGTTCTCGGCATTGCCGTGATAATCATCTTCAGAAAACAGTTCTGGCCATTCAGGCGCCATTGTGTCAAATGTGGAAAGAAACTTGATTACAACAGAATCATCGGCTATGACGAAAACCTCTGCCAAGATTGCTATTGGGAAGCTCATCCAGATGAGAAAGCACTCGAGGATGCGAAAAACAAGACTCCGGAAGAAGTACTTGAGGACAAGTTCGTCTCCGCAGACAAGGTTGATGATATCCCATGGGACCTCTGGGAACCTACGGAAAGCTGCGTACTTACCTATGTAACAGATGGCGACAGAATCCTGATGATCATGAAGAAAACAGGCCTTGGCTCTGGATACATAAACGCGCCTGGCGGGCACATCGAGCTTGAAGAGACAAAAACAGAAGCAGCCATCAGGGAAACAAAGGAAGAAACAGGAATTACCGTTTCCAATCTTGAGGAAAGAGGTGTTCTCAGGTTCCAGTTCAAAGATGGACTCAGAATGCTTGGCTATGTTTTCTTCACATCAGAATGGGAAGGCGAACTGATTGATGAATGCGAAGAGACAAAGCCTTTCTGGACGAATATCTCAGAACTCGACTACAGTGCGATGTGGGAAGATGACAGGATGTGGCTGCCAATGGCGCTTGAGGGAAAGAAGTTCTCCGGATACTTCATCTTTGATGACAAAACAATGATAGACGCCAGAGTCGATGAAGATACTGAAGAGTGAAAGTGTTATGGGGCTGTGGAATTTCTCTGCAGCCTCTTTTCATGACAAGCTTTCTCCAAGAGAGGGAAAGAACCTGATAAAAATAGCCTATAGAGCAGGAATAAGGTGTTTTGATACGGCTTTTTCGTATCAAGAGGCATCATCTTGCCTATATTCAGCTTTGAAGGAGCTAGGAAAAGACGATGTCTGCATCATCTCTAAAGTGATGCCTGTTCCCACAATCCGGAAGAAAGTCGAGACAGAACTCAGAAGACTTGGACGGGACTATCTTGATGTGCTTCTCCTTCACTGGCCAACAGCGGAGCCCCAGCTTTCAGAAAGCCTTGCAGAACTCTCAAAAATAAAAGAAGAAGGAAAGACGAAAAGTATTGGAGTATCGAACTTTCCTCTTCCTCTTCTCATCTGGTGCAAAGACCGTTTTCCGATTGAATACAATGAAAGACCTCTGTCTCTTATATGGAGCAAAGACTGGGAAGAAGAGAAACTGCTTGGATTGAAAACCATTGCCTATTCCCCTCTCGGTATGGGACTTCTTTCAGGGAAATATGAAAAAGCGGATGAAATTCAGGACAGGAGAAGAACACTTCCAATGCTTTCTTCCCAAATTTTCCAGGAAATTCTGAACGAAGTTTATAAAAAACCGGAGATAGCCCTTTCCTGGGTATACGAAGAAGAACCATGGGCTGTCGTGTCAGGTTTCAGCAGTCCGGAGCAACCGCAGCTTCTGAATAAGATCGAACACATCGATACAGAGCTTAAGAAAAAGCTGACTCGGCTTGCAGATGAGATCAGCAAAGAAACAAATGCGGACAACATCTTCGCTCATCGCTGGATGTGAGCGATACTATTCGGATACAATCTGATCATGCTTGTTCCACTAGAAAGAGCAGAAGCCGAGATAGTTGTAAAGAAATCAAGATTCATTGCAATAGCAATCCCCACAGAAAGCATGGAGGACGTGAAGGAAGCTGTCCTTTCCGTGCGCAAAGAACATCCGGATGCCACGCACGTGGTGCATGCTGCGGTAATAGGAAAAGCAGGTACGATGTATTCTTCATCAGATGACAGAGAACCTAAAAATACAGCAGGAAGGCCTTCTCTGGAGGTTGTGAAAGGCTCTGGAATCACAAACATCACAGTTGCTATTGTCCGCTATTTCGGAGGGACTCTTCTGGGAACAGGAGGTCTTGTGAAAGCCTATGGAGACAGTGCCAAAGAAGTTCTGAAAATTGTAAGAACAGAGCCTCTTATTGAGCGGACCTGTTTCTCAATGATACTGCCTTATCAGTCTTACACATTGCTTAAGCGCCTCTTTGAAACACTTTCAGTGACAATAACCAAGGAAGATTTCGATATTTCCATAAATATTGAAGGTCAGCTTCCTCTAGATAACCTGAAAAAACTTGAAGAAGGAGCTGCAGATATCGGACAAGGAAAGATACTGCTGAATGTAATCAATACCTAGACAGCCGGTATTTCTTTCCGCTTTCAAAAAGTCCTGTACTGCTTTCTGAGACTGTTTCCTTTCTGTCTGTTTCTTCCACGAGTTTTATAGCAGTGGAAAGTGCAATTGAAAGAGCTTCCTGGGAAACTTTCTCAGGAGTGTCTTCTGCACTATGCGCTGGGATTTCCTTTCCCGAAGCCATTGAGGTAAGGGTTGTGGCCTCTATACCATGACTGGCAGCAGAAACCGCATCTGTTGCCCCACCAAGAAAACCAAGTCTTCCCGTCTGCACTTTATACCCCATCGCAATTGATAAAAGAGAGCAATGAGATGCAAGGGACGGAGAAAGAGACACAAAACCATTTCCATCGGATGAGAGAAATGCGAGGTCATTCTCTCCATAGAGACCGTCAAAGTTCAGGTTGACAGGATTGATAAGAATATATGAGTTGTCACGATACCACAGTGAACTACCGGCAGCACCGCACTCCTCACCATCAAAAGAAGCAAAAACAAGCCGTGTTGATTGCAGTCCTTTCCCCTGTTTTTTCAAGAATGAGAAATATCTGCATAGTGTGATGACAACGGAGACGCCAGAAAGGTTATCTCCGGCACCTTTTGTCTCAGCCTTCTCTGCATTGTAGGAAAGATAGAAAGACAATACGCTTACAGCAAACGACAGCAACATGAGACAGAAGATGAAAATTCCCGGAAAGCCCGTTGCAAAAAACCGTCCCTTGAAAAACTCTATGAAGACATCGATAACAGCAAGCAGAACAAGGATGACAAAGCTCACGGCACCTGTCTGAAGAGAAAATTTGGACAAAAGTCCTTTTCTCTCAGTCTTCCCGACAGTGGCTGTATCATGATGAGCAGAGAATATTATGGTGTGCTCCACATCTCCTTCCGGATCAATTATTGCATGGACATTGGTTGCATCTCCTGATGGGAAAAAGGATCGAAGGGGATTTTTACGCATCCTCAGCTCGTTGATTACAGAAGCTATGTAAAGACAACCAATTGCCATAGCTATCAGGGGCAGGCCAATAGTAGCGAAAAGAAAGACAAGAGCTGATGATGCCATTGCAGCAAGAAGCATCCACTTCTGGATATCCGGAATGATTCTTCCGCTGGTCACAGTAACATCCTCTGTAGCGGTCTCCAGATATTCCCCTATGCGTCTGGCAGCATTTCTTGATGCCGATGTTGCAGCAGGTCTGGAATCAAATTCCTCAAAAAGGCGAACAAGAAGATCATACGCCTCTTCTGAAAGTCTGGGAGCTTTAACATTCTCTGCATTCTCTTCAGGAACGGGCTTCTCCTTCTTGAAACGCTTAAAACTGTTATGCAGCTTTTCTCCTATCTTTCCAAAATTCAGACCCATATACTGAAATATAACAGAACATCATCCAAGCGTCACTTCATTATTTTCTTCTAATACATTGACAACAATCTTTTCTATCAGTATCATTCTGTCCTTGATTGGTATTTTCCAAGAATTGGAGAGATGTCCGAGTGGTCGATGGTGGCAGTCTTGAAAACTGCTGAGGCGAAAGTCTCCGGGGGTTCGAATCCCTCTCTCTCCGATAGAAAAATAAATGGAGAGGTGCGAGAGAGGCCGAATCGGGCTCCCTGCTAAGGAGTTGACCTGGCAAACCCGGGTCCGGGGGTTCGAATCCCCCCCTCTCCGATTATTCATTTGAGACCATAGCTCAGCTGGATAGAGCATCAGTTTGCGGAACTGAGGGTCGGAGGTTCGAATCCTCTTGGTCTCGTTTCATTGGAGAGATGTCCGAGTGGTCGAAGGAGCCGGACTCGAAATCCGGTGTAGTGCTCTGCATTACCGAGGGTTCGAATCCCTCTCTCTCCGATCAGAGATGACCTCATCTCCTATATACCTCTGGAGAGGTGTCCGAGTGGTCGAAGGTGCACGATTGGAAGTCGTGTATGGTCAAAAGCCATCGGGGGTTCGAATCCCCCCCTCTCCGTTTCAGCAGCAGATACTTGGCTATGTACGCCGCCCAACCCCGTCAGGGCAGGGATGCAGCAGCGGTAAGCGGAATGTACATGAGACCAGGACCATTTGCTGCTGTTTTTCATTATTTGCAAATTTCCTTCGCTTTGCATGATTCTCATGTTCAGGCCATGGCTTTCAGATTTTTCTGAAGGTGTTTTGTCTCTCTGGTACAGGGCAAGGACAACGGATTACAATCATGCTATAATCCCTGAGCGGAGGAAGAATGGCATCATCCTATGAAGTAACAGCTACAAGAAAAAGGCCCCAGGACTTTGACCGTCTTGTGGGGCAGGATTTCGTAGTCTCGACACTGGAGAACGCAATCAAGGAAAACAGGATTGCGCATGCCTATCTGTTCTCCGGTCCAAGAGGAGTCGGAAAGACAAGTTCTGCCCGCCTCCTTGCAAAAGCTCTCAATTGCGAGAAAGGCCCTACTCCTCATCCTTGTGGAGAGTGTGATTCATGCCGGGCCATCGCACAGGGAAAGGCTGTTGATGTCATTGAAATCGATGGTGCATCAAATACCAGCGTCAATGATATAAGAGCAATAAAAGAAGAAGTGATGTACCCGCCTCAGACCTCAAAGTACAAGATCTACATCATCGATGAGGTTCATATGCTCTCGACATCTGCATTCAATGCACTTCTGAAAACAATCGAAGAGCC
>CALXYN010000055.1 GCA_944392975.1 uncultured Spirochaetaceae bacterium
CGAATGGCGGGGAGTTTTTGAAAAGGCAGAATCTCGGTCTGCATTTAAGTAGTGATATCTTCTTCTCTGCTTCATCGCGCACAGGATTGTCTTTATTCACCTCATTCAGTTTCCCCTATCATTCAGCTTCACTTATTCCCATTGAAGGTGAAAATGGATGGGAGTATGAGGAAAAGGACAGTACGAACGAACAGAAAACAAGCTTCTTTTTGGGCTTTGGTCCAGTTTTTCGGTATCAGACGGGAAGAGTGGAGATATTGCTTCCAATAAGACTCAGCATTGGTTCCTATGACGGGTTTGAATCAGGAATCATTGTCGGAGTTTCAATAGAACCCTCTGTAAATGTCTTTCTCAACGATGATTTCTTCCTTTCCTTCGCAGCTGTCTATGATGCACATCTGATGAAATTCCTTTTCTCTCTCCGTGAAATCTATGATGATGGTTATATAATGCTTACAGCAGGAGCCTATTGTGGTATAGGAGTCAGATTTGGAGGGTAGGATGCATAAGGTATTCATTGTCTTGATGCTTATTATTTCGCTCCCTCTTTCAGCATCTCCGGAGCTGTGGCTTGGTGCAGCTTTCATGGCAGACCGCAATTATGTTTCTGATGAGATTTCAGATTCATTTCCGGCAATGGGGGATGAAATTGCCCAGATTCGCTCTTTAGGCTTGGACCTGGATGCTGTTTTCTTTCCATCTGATATAGTCCGTATAGGTTTGATTGGTGGGTATAATATCTTGCTTCCTATTGGTAGAACACTTGTAGGGGGAGATAATGAGGGGTACATCACTTATGATTTTGACTATCGTCAGGACCTCTCCATAGGTCTTTCATATTACCAGTTCTTCTCTGATAAAATCGGAGCATATGTTAATTGCAGTTTTCTGTATTCCTGGTACAGAACAGCATTGGAACACATTCCGAATGATTCGGAACCAATGGATTATGTTAAGGAGCAGGAGTATGGAATCCTGGGAGAGGCTGGTATTGTCTCGAAATCAGGAAATATGTATTTCCGACTAGGTGTAAGCGGGTTTTACGATCTGAGACATCGTCTGGATCATGGTTTTAGATTGTCACTGACAGCAGGTGGTGGTTTTATAATCAGGTGAGGCAGCAAGGCTTTTACGTGTACTGGCGGAAATAATGATAATCAGACAGGAAAAGAGCAAGGAATTTCATTTAATTCATTCGTTGATAAAAGCGGCATTTGATAGTGCGGAACACGCAGATGGTAATGAACAGGATTTAGTAGATGCTTTACGAAAGGGCGACTCCTATGTCCCTGAATTATCGTTGGTTGCAGAAATTGATGGAAAGATTGTAGGGCACATCATGTTCACAAAACTCAGGATTGGAAATAGTACGCAGTTGGCATTAGCTCCTCTGTCTGTTCTTCCAGAGTATCAGAAACAAGGAATTGGTACTGCCCTTATTCATGAAGGACATAAAAGAGCCCGGACATTGGGCTATTGGTATTCTGTTGTTCTTGGAAATGAAAATACTATTCCAGAGCAGGCTATTCATTGGCAAGAAAATATGGAATATTGGCGCCTTTTGGTGTACCAGATGAAAATTTCATGGTATGCAAACTGTTAGAAAGTGCTCCTTCTGTCTCCGGGGTTGTCCAGTACGCGAAAGAATTTGGAATTGATTGATTCCTGTCCATTTTATAAGTTTTTGTTCCATAAAATTTTTTCGTTGTGGTGGCCATATCAGAGGATGGAGGCAGTGAAAAAAGGTCACCTATACTAAGTATAGAAAGGATGCTGTAGCAAGCGGTTGTCCCAGTTAAGCAATCATAACTCACACTAGTCTGGAAACTCTGCGGTCGTTGCTTTTTAAAGTAGCTATTACTATTCCAACAACTGTAAAGACAATCATCAGGAGTTCATAATCACTCATAGCGCAATAGGCTGGATGTTCTAGGATTCATCGCAGCGAATCATATATACATCCTTTCCCCTGTCCTGTATGCCAGAGGATTTTGTCCACACTTTTTGCAAAACATAAGTAAGACTGTTAAAACCTCTGCAAACCCAATTAAACCTAAATATTTTGAATATCTCTTTGTATAATAAAGGGTTGCATAACATATGCAACCCCGGTTAAACCCTTGTTTCTACTTGCGGGTACGGAACTCGCGCGGAACTGGATCAAGACCATCCCAGATAATCTGTCTGAAATGCTTAGGATCTGTATTTCCTTCTGTATTGACCATGAATACAAGTGAATACTCGTTGAGTTTCATCTTTTCTCTCAGTTCCTGTGCACCTTTTTCTGTCATGATGGAGTAGAGTGCTCCAAGAGGTGCTGCTCCAGACTCTCCAGAGATTACAAACGGATCTCCATGAAGAGGGCAGGAAAGGATTCTCATACCACGTGCTGCTACATAATCAGGTATTGAAAGGAAGAAATCCGCAGAGTGTTCAAGTATGTCAAATGCGATTGGGGATGGATCTCCACATGCAAGGCCCGCCATGATTGTATCAAGGTTACCTTTGACACTGTGGCATTTTCCATCATTGGCCTTAATTGACTCAAAGATGCATGCAGCCTTGTTTGGTTCTACGACGATGAAAATAGGAGGGTCATTTGGAAAAAGCGCTGTATAGAAGCCGATAACAGATGCTGCCATTGCACCGACACCTGCCTGAACAATGACGTGAGTCGGTTTCGTGATACCTACACCAAGAAGCTGTTCCTGTGATTCGAGCATCAGCGTTGAATAACCTTGCATAATCCAGGTAGGAATCTCAGTATAGCCATCCCATGATGTATCGCTGATTACTGTCCAGTTGTTCTTTTCAGCATCTATAGCCATCTGTCTTACGGCATCGTCATAATTACCATCAATTACCTCAACTCTGGCTCCAAAATTGCGGATAGCATCAATTCTTGCCTGAGAAGTCTCCTTATGAACGTAAATCACACAAGGTACACCAAGTTTCATCGAAGCCCATGCAATTCCACGACCATGGTTTCCATCGGTAGCAGCGGCAAATGTGAGGTTTCCAAGTCTTTTGTGACATTCATCAGATGTGAGATATTCGAAAGTTGCTTCGCTGTCACTTAGTCCCAGTATCTTCTGGATGTACCTTGATACAGCATATGAACCACCAAGGACTTTGAAAGAGCTGAGAGTGAGACGCCTTGCCTCATCTTTGATGAAGATTCCTCCCAGTCCAAGCATCTGTGCAAGATTTGGCAGTGCTCTTAATGGAGTCATTCTGTATTCAGGAATTTCCCTGTGAAATTTTCTTGCTTTCTTAACATTCTCTATTGAGAAAAGTTCTTGTGCTTTTGACGGGTCTTTTTTTCCGTAATCGTAGACGATGTAATCAAAATCGAGCTTATCCATAATTCTCTCCGAAGGAGAATATACTGATTTGAATGATGTATTTCAATACATAATAAGTAATTGGTTTTAGTATTGCGGAATATGTCAATTTTAATGATTAAAATTGAGAAAAAGATAAAAATGACAAAGAAAGGAGGCCGTTAAGCCTCCTCTCTGTTTTTCATTTCTTCATGTTTGCCTGATACACTTTCCAGGTGGAAGCTATCAGAGTCTCAGCATCTGAGCGTTTTGCTGTCCATCCCAGCTTCTCATGGGCTAGAGCAGAGGAGGCGACGAGCTTTGCGGGGTCTCCTGGACGTCTTGGACTGTCAATCGATGGAATAGGCTGTCCCGTTACACGGCGGGCTGTCTCTACTATTTCACGGACAGAAAGGCCCTGTTCTGATCCAAGGTTTACGATGAGATCCTCGTTTGTTCTGATGAGATAATCTGCTGCAGCAACATGTGCATCTGCAAGATCTGAGACATGCACGTAGTCGCGGATACATGTTCCGTCAGGTGTATCATAATCCGTTCCGAAAATGCTTACATTCTTCCTGATTCCCGCAGCGCATTCCATGATGACTGGAATGAGGTTTGCTGGATTCCTTTCAAGACCAAGCATACGTCCATCTGTGTCGTATCCTGCTGCATTGAAGTATCTGAGGGCAGCGAATCTGAGCCCTTTAAGCTTTGAATACCATTTAAGGTTTTCCTCGATGCAGTATTTTGTATAGCCGTAATAGTTCTCTGGCTTATTTGGATGCTTCTCATCAATCGGAAGATACTGAGGCTCTCCATAGGTAGCCGCAGAAGAAGAGAGAATGAAATTCATACAACCATGTTTTTCACACTCTGTCATGATAATAAGAGATCCTGTGATATTATTCTCGCTGTATTTTTCTGGAAGAACCATCGATTCTCCAGCAGCCTTGAAAGCAGCAAGGTGCACTGCGGCATCCCATCCTCTTGAGAGAACCTCCGCAACTCTTGCTCTGTCGAGGATATCTCCCTCGAAGAACTCCGCTTTCTCTGGAACATTGCTCCTCAATCCAGTGGAGAGATTATCAAAGATACCAACTGTATCCCCCCTGTCAAGAAAAGCCATCGCAACATGTGTGCCGATATATCCGGCGCCACCGAAAAGAAGAACTTTCATGTCTGCCTCCAAATTCTATTGTACCATCAATATGTATTTCAATCAGTTGAATTTCCCGATGATTTCCTTGATTTCTCCAAGCTTTTCATCAAGAAGTTCCTTTGTCTCTGCTTCTGCAACGATTCTCAGATATGGCTCCGTATTTGACTTTCTGACATTGAACCACCAGGAATCAAACTCAATTCTGTAGCCATCGAAATCCATTACAGTTATTGGTTTGTCAGAGATTACAAAGCGCTCATAGAGTGCTGAAATAGCTCCATCCTTATCCTCCAGACGGAAATTGATTTCTCCAGAGTTCTCATAGCGCACAATCTCCTTAATGAGTGAAGAGAGAGTTTTGCCTTCTTCTTTGAGTTTCTTCACTACGGAAAGCACCAGAAGGGAAGCGAATATGCCACTGTCACAGCAGAAGAAGTCGCGGAAATAGTAATGCCCTGCTAATTCTCCGCCGAATACTCCGTTTATTTCCCTTATCTTAAGCTTTGCAAAAGCGTGTCCGACTTTCCATGTTGTTACCCTGAAGCCGATTTTTTCCAGATACTCTGTTGTGGATCTTGATGTTCTTATATCCTGGAGCGCATTTCCTGTAATGCCCTTGGAGGCATAGTATTTGCCGATTACCGCAGTAATATAATCTGGCTGTATGAATGCTCCTTTTTCATCGATGAACATCACTCGGTCCGCATCCCCGTCATAAATGACGCCACAGTCGGAACCGTTTTTGACGGTCTCCGCTTCGATCTGATGACAGTTCTCCTCTTCAAGAGGATTTGGCTCATGAGAAGGGAAATTACCGTCGAAAGTATCATTGATGTAATGCCTCTTTTCTCCAAGAAGCTCCTTGATGATGAGTGAAGACATTCCGGATGAACAGTCTATCGAGATGTTGAGTGTCTCAAGTCCTTCTGCAAATGGGCGGAGAAACTTTATATACTCATCCCTGACATATGAATAGTTTTTAACTTCACCTTTCTTTCCGGTAGCAGCTATTATTCCTTCAGTTGTCATTTTTTCTAGGTCTTTAAGTCCTGAATCGCCACCAACAGGAAGCGCTCCCTGTCTGCTTATTTTGAAGCCGTTATATTCTTTCGGATTATGCGAAGCTGTAATCTGCACGGATGCCTTGGCATTGAGAAACACGGTAGCGAAATAAACCATAGGTGTAGTAGCGAGACCCAGATCCCATACATCATTGCCGCTATCCACAACTCCTCTGACAAGCGCATCATGAAGAGAAGGGGAAGAGAGCCTGATATCCCTTCCAACGACTATATGGTCAGCTTCAAGAAGCTGTGGAAGGAAGTAGCCGATTCTGTATGCTAAGTCCTCATTGATATCTTTGCCATATATGCCTCTGATGTCATATGCCTTGAATGCACTCATTCTGATTCCTCCTTCTGAAATGCCATGATTGTGCTGACGAATTTCCTGTGATCCATTATTTCCAGAAAAAATACCGTTCCATCTTCCAATGTGATCTTGCTTACAAGTTTTCTCAATGCTTTGCTGAATGCACCTGCGGTTTTTGATACATCGTGCCCTCTTTCCAGGGACTTCTCTGCACTGCTGCGTGTTACCCGATCAACAGATACAATTGATGAGACAGGAAACGATGCTTCTAACTTTATATACTTTTCCTTGTTCTTCCTTCCTGGAATTGGAATACCGAGAATCATGGGATCTCTCTCAAAATCCTCGTACACCATTGTTTTTCCATCGGAGTAGAGGAATACACCCCAAGTACGTTTCTCCCCGCCAAGTTTTGCAAACCACGGGGCATAAGTACGGAACTTCAGAGGGGCTCCAAGCTTTTCCTCTCTTTCCTTGATGAATGCGATTGTGTCACCGGTATCCATAGAATCTGATTGTACCCTACGCAGCACTTGAGTAACAAGCATCGATTGGCTGAGAAAATCATGCGAAATGTGATAGTCTAGAACTGGAGGTTCTATGATTGACAAACTGAAAAGCATTCTTGATGAAACATTCCCAGGAGTAAGTGCTCTTGATTTTTCCGATGATGACGCTGCAGTCACATCGTTTGCAGCTTTTTTCCGTTCCTACCTTGACTCAACTCGCGATAGATTTTTTTCCATTCCTTATGAGAATCCGGAGAATGTTTATAAACTTCCCGGTGAAAGTGAGGAGGAAGCCTGTAGAAGGATTTGCAGTGGAACTCTTGTCTCAGTGGGAGTACCATCTTATTTCGGCTCGGTGAAAAATGTGGACTGGCATTCAAATCCTACATATAACGGCTATAAAGAATGGACGTGGCAGTTCTCACGACATAATGATGTGAAGCTTCTTGCCCATCAATTCAATCTTACTGGCAAAAAGGAATATGCGGAAAGCGCGGAAATACTCCTTTCTTCCTGGATTGATACCTGTCCACGGCCAGGTGCTGATGTCCCCGGAAATGAAACAGATACATGGAGAACTATTGAATGCGGTATAAGAATGGGAGCTAACTGGCCATACATCATTTACTCGTTCTATAACGCTTTTTCCGATGAACTTCTGACAAAGATTGCTGTTTCACTCGATGAGCATGGCGACAGGCTTGAACATAACCACATGCATGGTAACTGGCTGCTGATGGAGATGAATGGACTTTGTCATATTGCCATTCTTTTCCCATTCCTGAAGCGTGCATCTTGCTGGAAGGAATTTTCACTTACTGCGATGGAAAAGGAGGCACAGAAGCAGTTCTATCCGGATGGTTTCCAGTACGAGCTGACAACCTGTTATCATGAAGTCGCGGTAAATAACTATCAGAGATTGTTGGAACTTCTGAAAGCTTTTGACGTGAAGGCCCCGGAGAGTCTTTCTTCCATTATGGAGAAAGCCGCTGAAGTTGATGTCATGCTTATGGAAGGTGATGGCTGTCTTCCTGATATAAATGATGGATCTGCATCTGAAGTAAGTTCTCTTTTGAAACCGAAGATGAGGCTTTTCGTGAATCCTGTGCTTTCGTGGGGTGCAACGAGAGAAGGAAAAGAACCTCCATATAAATCTGTTGCCTTGCCATATTCAGGATTCTTTGTTTTCCGTAGCGGATGGAAAGAAGATGATGTCTATGCACTTTTTGATTCAGCTCCATTCGGGAGAGGCCATCAGCATGAGGACAAGCTTTCTCTCATTGTATCGAATGGGAGAAAGAGGGTGATTACGGAAGGCGGCTGTTATGCTTATGATGATTCTCCAATGAGAATGCATACCATCTCATCTGGTGCGCATAACGTTCTTCTCATAGATGGTATGGGACAGAACAGGAGGAAAAGCTATGAGTGGCATGACGAGGAGATAAATCAGCTTTCAGATCTTGCTTACGGAATTTCCGATGATGTTGAATGGGCTGAAGGAAGCTATGACGGTCCTTATGGAGATGGTGAGGAATATCCAGCCAGATGGAAGCGTGCTGTTTATTTCCTGAAGAAAAATATTCCGGTTTTCATCGTTGTCGACAGGATTGAAGCAGAGAGTGAGCATGAGTATTGCTTCCTCTGGCATTTTGACGATGAGCGAAAAGCCATCGGAAGACAGTCAGCTTCATATTCCGAGGCATCCATTTCATTCTCATCAGATGGGAATCTGTCTGTTTCCAGAGGTTCTATGCATCCTGTAGCCGGATACATCGCAACAGGAAAGGAACAGGGAATGTATAAGGCTGTAGACAGACTTGAGTACAGAGTTAATGCAGCTTCTTGCAGAATTGTCACTGCGATAGCTCTCTCTGACAAACCTGTTTCCATAAAGGCTTCCAGCTGTGTGAATGATGAGGATATTCTTGTAACCACAGATGATGAGGAAGTCGTTATCAATGAAAAGAATCTGAGAATCTGAGATTGCTAAGAGGCTGTTTTTGAAAAGCAGCCTCTTTCTTTAGAGATTCTTGTTCATTTTTAAGAACTTGATGCCTGATGAATAATCCCTCTCCAGAGAGAGGGACAATGTACCATGGTTGGAAATTGATTACGTGTTGTTCATATATGCTTTTTCACAAGCATCTGCAACATGCTCACAGGCATCTGCACATTGCTCAAGATAGCGGAAAACGTCACGCCAGATGATTATCTCAACAGGATCTTTTTCCGTAGTATGCAGTGTATGCATGCTGGAAATGAAGATTTTATCTGCATCTTCTTCTAAGGTATTTATTCTGACAATTCTCTCATGAAGCGTCTTTGAGTGTTTGAAATTACTGAAATCCTCCATCATCAGCTTCATTTCATTGCAGCATTTTTCTACGATATCGACAGCCTCGATCATTTCTGGCCTGATTTTCCTGATGTTGTCACAGTAGAGGCGGAGGACAACATCCTCAATCTTATCAACGACCTCATCAAGGCACTGACTGAGAAGTATGATATCATCGCGTTCGATAGGAGTGATGAATGCTTTTGCAAGCACATTCATCAGTTCATGTTTCTTTACATCTGCTGCATGTTCTGTATTGTGGATTTCCTGAAGGATTTCTGAAAGGTTGTCAGGATCGTAGGATTCAATACAGCGGCGTAGAATTTTTGAAGCTTCAACTGCATGCTCTGCACAGTTGACGAATGTTTCGAAATAAAAATTATCCTGTTTTTTTGCCATGGTTTACTCCTTAGAAGATAGCAAGGAACAGTTTTGCCATCAGGTAGCTTATGATTCCGCAGCCAGGGAATGTGAATACCCATGTGAGCATCATATCGCGGACAACGGAGAAGTTTATTGCGCCTAAGCGCCTTGAAGCGCCTACACCCATTATCGCACTGGTTTTTGTGTGGGTTGTGGACACTGGAATTCCGAATACGGAGGAGAGAAGGAGGCAGAGAGATGCTGCCACATCGGCACTGAATCCCTGATATTTCTCAAGTTTTACCATGTCCATTCCGACAGAACGTATGATTTTTTCTCCACCAACACTTGTTCCGATACCCATTACAAGAGAACAGAGAATCATCAGCCAGACAGGAATCAGTACACCATGAACGCTGGTCTCTCCATTGGAAAATGCGATACCAAGAAAAAGGACACCGATGAATTTCTGTCCATCCTGAGCTCCATGCATGAAGCTCATGGCTGCAGCTCCTGCCATCTGTGCATAGTTGAAAACTCTGTTTGTTTTTCTTCTGTCAAAGTTATGGCAGATGAAGATGACAAGTTTGCAGACTACATAACCGACTGCAAAACCAAGCAGGAGCGACAAAACCAGACCGTAGATTACCTTGATCCATTCACTGCCGTTTATTGCACTGAAACCTGTGCCAGTTGCCAGTGCCGCACCCGTCAGTCCTGCTATGAGGCTATGACTTTCGCTTGTCGGTATTCCAAAATGTGAAGCTCCTGTACTGTAAACGACGATAGAAAAAAGCGCTGCAGACAAGGCAATAAGGGCTGTCTGGGTATCGCTGCCGAAATCAACCATATTGCTTATTGTGGAAGCGACGGAGGCATTTATTTTCGTCATTATCAGAACGCCGAGGAAATTGAATATGGCACTCATTATGATTGCCGGCCTCGGCCTCATGCACCGTGTTGTAATGCATGTTGCAATTGCATTTGGAGCATCTGTCCAGCCATTTACGAATATTACCCCGAGTGTCAGTACCGATGTTATCAGAAGTGCTGGCGAGGAAAATATCTGCTGGCAGAAATAGGTGAATGTAACATCCATAATTGGGCGTTTCCTCCGGATAAATCGTAAAGCAACAGTTAAATTCGTGTAAATAAATCTTTAACGTCAAAATGTTAGTAATCTGTTAATTCGTTCGCAGAAAAAATGGTTTGTTAGTATATTTTTGCTATATACGGATTTTAATTGCAATTATTACAAATAAATATGATGAATAAAACCAATCTATTACAAGAAATATTCATAGCTTTTGATGTCTGAGAAAATACAAAATGCGGAATGCCTTTTTCCTATTTGCTGAAGTCTACTGTTTGTATTATCTTTCAGTAACTGAGTTTTTCTCAGGAGGGGGAAGCTTTGCAAAGAAATATCTATAAGGAGAGAAACTGATGTTAAGTGAGCGTTTGATCGGGATACTTGCTGATTCATTTTTTAAAATTCTGATTCCAGGCCTGACTGTCACGATACCGCTTACTGTCATCTCCTTTGCTCTGGCAATGGTCATCGCGATAGTCGTTGCCCTGATACAGTTTGCGAAAGTCAGAGTGCTTAAGGATATTGCCAGATTCTATGTCTGGGTCATCCGAGGAACTCCGCTTCTGGTACAGCTTTTTGTTGTCTTCTATGGACTTCCTAATATCGGTATCCTCATCAATCCATTTCCTGCTGCCATTATA
>CALXYN010000056.1 GCA_944392975.1 uncultured Spirochaetaceae bacterium
TTTCCTTGTTTCTGAAGGTCTTTATGGAGCATATATCACGGAGAATTACAGTCGCGAGGAACTAGATAAGGCTTCTGCTTTCATTGATGACAACCGCGATAAGCTTTTCACATATTCGGGCCTTGATCTCCTTCTCAAACGGTATGTGATTCACTCCCATAGCCATGAAGTTTTGGAAACTCCTCAGGAAATGTTTCTGGGTATAGCGCTGCATCTGGCAATGCCTGAGAAGAAGGACAGGCTTAAATGGGTGAAAGCCTTTTATGACATGCTTTCTACGATGAAGGTTACGATGGCTACACCGACACTTGCAAATGCGAGAAAACCAATTCATCAGCTTTCATCCTGTTTTATCGATACTGTTCCTGATTCCCTCAGTGGCATCTACCGTTCCATAGACAATTTCGCAAAGGTTTCCAAATTCGGAGGCGGTATGGGAATGTATTTTGGGAAGGTAAGGGCCAATGGTTCTTCGATCAGAGGCTTTGAAGGTGCTGCCGGAGGGATTATCCGATGGATAAAACTTGTGAATGATACAGCTGTTGCTGTGGATCAGCTCGGTGTCAGGGCTGGTGCTGTTGCTGTTTACCTTGATGTCTGGCATCGCGATCTTCCAGAATTTTTGAATCTCCGCACAAACAATGGAGATGACAGAATGAAGGCTCATGATGTCTTCCCTGCAGTCTGCTACCCCGATTATTTCTGGCAGCTTGCATCGGAGGATCTCAATCAGATGTGGTATATGATGTGTCCTCATGAAATCTGGACAATCAAGGGCTACCATCTGGAGGATTATTACGGAAAGGAGTGGACGGAAAAATATCTTGATTGTGTCCATGACAGCAGAATCCGTAAACGTCAGATTCTTCTCAAGGATCTTATCCGCCTGATACTTAAGAGTGCTGTTGAGACAGGTACTCCGTTCGTATTCAACCGCGATGAAGTCAACAGGATGAATCCTAACAAGCACTGCGGTATGATTTATTCTTCCAACCTCTGTACAGAGATTGCACAGAATATGTCAGAAATTGAGGATGTCTCAATAACTGCAGAAACTGAGAATGGGGATACTGTCATAGTCACAAAAACAAAACCAGGCAGCTTTGTCGTCTGCAATCTTGCTTCCCTTTGTCTTGGAAACATAGATGTGAATGATAAACATGAGCTTTCTTCCCTTGTGAAGACAGTTGTCCGTGCTCTGGATAATGTAATATCACTCAACTTCTATCCGGTACCTTATGCAAGGCTGACAAATGATGAGTACAGATCAATCGGTCTTGGAGTATCTGGTTACCATCATATGCTCGCAAAAAATGGCATTAAATGGGAAAGCGATGAACATCTTGCTTTTGTAGATAAGGTTTTTGAGACCATAAGCTATGCCGCTATTGAGGCTTCGATGGAACTGGGTAAGGAGAAGGGCGTATATAAGCACTTCAAAGGCAGTGAATGGGACAGTGGAGTATTCTTTGACCGAAGAGGATATACGTCTCCTGAATGGAATGATCTGAGAGAGCGTGTGCATGCTAACGGGATGCGCAATGCCTACCTGCTTGCCATTGCCCCGACTTCCTCTACTAGCATTCTTTCAGGAACGACTGCTGGTGTGGACCCTGTAATGAAGAGATTCTTCTATGAAGAGAAGAAGGGCAGCATGCTGCCACGTACTGCTCCGGAGCTTTCCAGCAAGACCTGGTGGTATTACAAGGCTGCTCATGAGATTGATCAGACCTGGTCCGTGAAAGCAGATGGCGTCAGACAGCGCCATATCGATCAGGCCCAGAGCGTCAATCTTTATATAACCAATGACTATACGATGAGAGAGGTTCTCAATCTTCTCATTCTGGCATGGAAATGCCATGTTAAGACTTTATATTACGTGCGCTCCAAAAGCCTCGAGGTGGAGGAGTGTGAGAGCTGTTCAAGCTAGGAGGATGCATGCAGGAACTTAAGAGAAAACCGCTTTTCAATCCTGATGGCGACATTGAGGTTGAGAAGAGAAGAATGGTTGGTGGCAATACAACCAATCTCAATGATTTCAATAATATGAAGTATGGCTGGGTCTCTGACTGGTACAGACAGGCTATGAACAATTTCTGGATTCCTGAGGAGATAAACCTTTCCCAGGACCTCAAGGATTATCATCACCTTCTTCCTGCAGAAAGGACTGCATATGACAAGATACTCTCATTCCTTGTTTTCCTTGACAGCCTGCAGACTGCGAATCTGCCTAATGTCACGGACTATATAACAGCGAATGAGGTAGGACTTTGTCTGCATATCCAGACATTCCAGGAATGCCTTCACAGTCAGGCTTATTCATATATGCTTGATACAATATGTTCTCCCGATGAGAGGAATGACATTCTTTTCCAGTGGAAGACGGATGAGCATCTGCTTAGAAGGAATACATTCATTGGCAACTGCTATAATGATTTCGTCGAAAACAGAGATCTTTTCCATCTGATGAAGGTACTCTTTGCCAATTATATTCTTGAAGGTATCTATTTCTATTCGGGATTCATGTTTTTCTACAATCTTTCAAGAAACGGGAAGATGCCAGGATCTGCACAGGAGATCAGATATATCAACAGGGACGAGAATACACATCTCTGGCTTTTCAGAAACATCATCCTTGAGCTTAAGAAGGAAGAGCCTGAGATGTTCACTCCGGAGCTTGTTGAAGAGTATAAAGCTATGATGCTTGAAGGTGTGAAGCAGGAAGCAGAGTGGGGTGAGTATGTCATCGGTGATAATATCCCCGGTCTGACAAAAAAGATGGTTTCTGATTACATCTATTACCTTGGAAATCTCCGCTGGCGTTCTCTTGGATTCGATGAGCTTTATCCAGGATTCCAGAGTGAGCCGGAGGATATGGCATGGGTATCGCTTTATTCAAATGCCAATATGGTGAAGACAGACTTCTTTGAGGCCCGAAGCACCGCATATGCTAAATCCACGGCACTGGTGGATGATCTTTGATAGAAAAAGCTGGATTGCATTACGCTCTCCAGCTTTTCTTTTTCAGGCTTTCTTTGCCTCTTCAAATTCTCTTTTTATCTGTTCATCAGGTTCTTTTGAGATAAGGGAAACCACAACGATGAAGATGGAAGAGATGATGAATGCCGGTAGCAATTCATAGATACCCCAGACACCGCCCATTGGTTTGATGAGGAAGTTCCAGATGAATACCATCGCACCTCCTGATAACATACCGGCGACAGCTCCAGCTCTTGTTGTTCTTTTCCAGAAGAGAGAGAAAAGCATCAGAGGACCGAATGTCGCACCGAATCCTGCCCATGCAAAGCTTACAATGGTGAAGATAATGCTGTCCTCATCCATTGCAATCACGGCACCGAGGAATGCGATGATCAGAAGGACAGCGCGTCCAACATGCATGATTTCCTTGTCTGATGCATCTTTTCTGAATATTCTCTGCCAGAGGTTCTTGGAGAAGGCAGAGGCTGCAATCAGGAGATAGGAATCAGAACTGGATATCGTTGCAGCAAGGATTCCTGCGCTTACAAGTCCTGCGAAAAGCGGGTGCATGAGAATCGATGCAAGATATGAGAAGACATTTTCCGCATCTGAGTTTGTCACAAACTGTGTTGGAATATAAGCTCTTCCGATAAAACCGATCAAAATGGCTGCAGCGAGGGAGATGATGACCCATACTGTTGCAATACGGCGGCTTTTCTTGAGTTCATCCTTGTGTCTGATTGCCATGAAGCGTAGAAGAACCTGTGGCATACCGAAATATCCAAGACCCCAGGCAAGCATGGAGAGGGCAGAAATGATGCTGTATGGAGCAGCTTCTCCGAAAAGAGGAACTCCATTCTGGATAACCTGTTCTCCTGCTTCATTCAGGACCGGTGTTGAGATATTGAAGAACTCAAGGTATCCAGGAATTGCCTTCAGATTTGCGAAGACCTCTCCAATACCACCTGCTGCAATTGTTCCAAGTACCAGAATGATGACAAGAGCAAGAACCATCACAACTGCTTGCATGAAGTCGCTGGCACTTTCTGCAAGGAAGCCGCCAAGGAACGTGTAGACGACAACGAAGAGAGCTCCGATGATCATCATTGTCTGATAGTTCACACCGAAAAGCGATGAGAAGAGCTTTCCGCATGTGACGAAGCAGCTGGACGCATAAACACAGAAGAAGATGAGGATGAAAAGCGACGAGATTGTCATAATGACTTTCTTCTTCTCATGGAAACGGTTGCTGAAGAAGTCCGGAAGCGTTATTGCGTTTCCTGCTATTTCTGAATAGTGTCTCAGGCGTCTTGCCACAATCAGCCAGTTAATATATGTTCCGATAGCCAATCCTGCTGCTGTCCAGAATGCATCTGCAAGACCTGTCCAGTATGCAAGACCTGGAAGTCCCATTAAAAGCCATCCGCTCATATCAGAAGCTTCGGCGCTGAATGCTGCTACCCACGGACCGAGTGATCTTCCGCCAAGATAATAGTTCTCAGAATTCTCATTTGCACGTTTTGCAAAATATACACCGATGCCGATGACCACACCGATATAGAGTATCATTGTAATCAGCGTCTGTATCTGGCTTGAGTCCATTTGAACCTCCAAAACGTTGGTTTTTTAGGTCTATAATATCTGAAATAGAAAAGAGATGATAGCCCAGATGTTAATTTGCCGTGAACTTGTCCTCAAAACTTTAAAAGAAAACGGCAAATATGGATGTTTGTTGCAGATAATATGAATTTCACAAAATGCCTGACAGTTTACGAGAAATTAATAATTCTATGATTTTCCTGCTTTCGAATTAAATAAAGCCTAACCGCAATACGCAGGATGGCTTTTTTATGATTTGCTAAATTTCAGCTGTAAATCCAATTATGGAGGACCAAATGAAAAGGATTACAGCAGTATTGATGACTTTCCTGCTTCTTGTTTCTGCCGTTTTCGCAAATGGCGGTGCAGAAACTGAAAGTGTTATCAGAGAATATGCGGAGAACGCATCCCCTAAGTATGTATTCATGTTTATTGGTGATGGTATGAGCTCTCCACAGACTAACTCCGCTCAGGTTTACAATGGCAGAAATGAGTCAGGACTCGTAGAGCTTGATAAGCTTACTTTCACACAGTTTCCTGTAGTCGGACTTCAGTATACTCAGGATTCAACATCATTCTGTCCGGATTCAGCATCTACAGCAACTTCTCTTTCTTCTGGCTTCAAGACACACAGCGGTGTAATCGGAATGGGAGTGGATAGAGTTACTCCTGGTACAACAATTGCAGAGATGCTTCATGACAAAGGCTGGAAGATTGGTATTGTTTCCACTGTTACAATCAACCATGCAACTCCTGCTGCATTCTATGCACATATCGCATCTAGAAATGATTACTATGACATCGGTCTGCAGATGGCAGAGTCAGGATTTGAGTATTTCGCAGGTGGAAGCGTCAATCAGGCAGATAATGGGGACAAGTCCATCTATGAGGTACTTGAAGATAACGGATACCTTGTAACAAATGACAAGGATACCATCCTCAGCCTCAATAGCGACAGTGGCAAGGTTTATGCTTACAGCCCTGTCCTTCAGGATGATGGTGCTATGCCTTACGATATCGATGCTCCTGCAGATTCCCTCAGACTTAAAGATTTCGTGAAGAAAGGTATCGATGTTCTTTACAATGAGACAGGTTTCTTCATGATGGTTGAAGGTGGAAAGATCGACTGGGCTGGACACGCAAACGACGCTGTTGCAAACATGAGCGATACACTTGCTCTCGATGCAGCTGTTGAGGTTGCAGTGGAATTTGCTAAGGCTCATCCAGATGAAACACTCATCATCGTCACAGGTGACCACGAAACAGGTGGTATGACTATCGGATATGCTGCAACAGGTTATAACACAGCTTTCGATATCC
Source organism: uncultured Spirochaetaceae bacterium (assembly GCA_944392975.1). GTDB lineage: Bacteria > Spirochaetota > Spirochaetia > Sphaerochaetales > Sphaerochaetaceae > Ornithospirochaeta. Next base: position 5,899 of record CALXYN010000056.1, read on the forward strand.
TCCGCGCTCAGAAGTGTTCATACATCCAGTTTGACAGCTATGTAGAAGAGGCAAAGGCAGATGGTTCTTTCACATTCGAGGATATGATGGCAATGGTAGAAGAGTATTTCGGCCTTGTTGCTCCTGGTGAGACCGCAGCTTGCGATGCTCTTGTAATGAATGAGTATGAGTATGCTAAGCTCCAGAAGGCTTATGCAGATGACCAGAGTGGCAACGTTGATGGATATGAGGAATCCCTTCTTTATGGTGGATACAGCCCAATCAGCGTAACGCTTACACACATCCTGAACAACAAAGCTGGTATTGGCTGGACAAGTTATGCTCATACAGGACTTCCAGTTCCAGTATATGCATATGGTGAAGGTGCAGAGCTTTTCATCGGCGCATATGACAACACGGAAGTTGCTCACAAGCTTATGGATCTTACTGACGCAAGGTAAGAATAAAAATATAGACAGAGGGGAGACTCCGGCCTCCCCGTTTTTCACGTTATGACAACAATAAACAGAAAGAAAAACATCGCTTTTATTGTAATTTTTGCAATCGCTTCCATCATTCTTGTTCTTGTCCCGACAGGGTTTGAACGGAGCATATATGTAAATGCAACAGGAGCCAGAGCAGAAGTTCTGTCTACCGATGACAGCACCATTATCCAGACAGGTCTTTTCAGAACAGGGGACCAGAGATGTCATGTGCGGGTACTCTCCGGCGTCCATAAGGGACTCGAGATGGATGGTATAAACCTCCTTTCCGGAAGCCTGAAAGATGATAAGGTATTTGTTCCTGGGGATATTGCATGGGTTCTTATTGAACGTGATGCCGATGATAATCCCATCTTCATAAACATGATTGACTATTACCGCATAGATAAGGAAATCATCTTGATTGCCCTGTTTATCCTTGTCCTTGTAGCTTTCAGTGGTCTCCGTGGCTTGAAGATGATTCTTTCCTTTGTTTTTGCTTTCCTGGCAATCTGGAAGCTCCTTATTCCATCTGTTTTAAAGGGTTTTAATCCTCTTTTGATGTGTACATCCGTTCTTATTCTTCTGACTCTTGTCACATTGCCGATGGTTTCAGGAATCAACAAGCGTTCTTTGGCAGCTATTCTCGGTTCTGTGAGTGCCATGTTGATAACAGTTCTTGTTTCTGTGTTCATGACATGGTATTTGCGTATTCATGGATCCGTGCTGGAAATGAGTGAGTCACTCCTTTACAGCGGCTTCATGGATCTTGATCTTACATCGCTTTTTTCTGGAGTTGTCTGCCTTTCAGCAGGTGGTGCTATCATGGATCTTTCAATTGACGTCTCGGCTGCCATGTGGGAAGTACGGGAACATGCTCCAGATACTTCTGCAAAGGAGCTTTTCCGTTCTGCAATGGAAGTGGGGAAGGCCGGGGTTGGCACACAGATTACCACGCTTCTTTTGGCATATATGGGAAGTTATCTGACGCTGATGATGGTTTATATGGCACAGGCAACACCTGTATGGAATATCTTCACATCCAAATCCATTGCTGCAGAGATACTTCAAACCCTTGCAGGTTCTTTTGGAATTGTTCTCGTAACACCTCTTACTGCATTGATTGGTACTATGCTGTTCAAGCGAAATAAAAGAATTAATTGATTTCCCTATTGCATCAATTTGGGAAAACTGGTATTTTCTCTTCTGTTGCTGAAAAGCAATGCCGCTTTAGCTCAGTTGGTAGAGCAAAGGACTGAAAATCCTTGTGTCCCTGGTTCGATTCCTGGAGGCGGCACTGCAAAGCTCCTTGGAAACAGGGAGCTTTTGTTGTATATGCAGAACACATTCATCATGACTTCATCCAATCTTGCAGAACATAAGGATTTATAGACACACTCCTAATCATCGGCTGTCACAGCATCAATCCTGTAATCGAGGAGTTTAACGACAGAAACTATACCGTACTCATCAATCTCGATATCTTAAATTGTACAAAACTCACGAAACTCACAATCGAGCATGACTTTAACTCGAACTTAAGCAGTATTGATGCTTCAAACTCGGCAATCACAAAAGCGGAAATCTCATCAAGAAGACTCAAGAGTCTGGATCTTTCAGATAACAACCTCACAGAGCTCGTCATCTCCGATGCTGATAGCAGCCAGGGACTCAACACGCTCTATGTGCAGAACAGTAACTTGGGACAGAAGGATTCCGAATTCATAACCTGAATTCTGCTTTAATAACTATGGGAATTGAATAGAGAATAGCTTATCAGCAGCCTCAGCCTGTGGGCAGTTGAGCAGCTTTGCAAGGTATTCCCTCTGTGTTTTGCTCACCAGCCCTTTAAGCTCCTTTGCCTTTTTCAGGTGTTCGATCTTCACCTTGGAGAATGTGATCTTGTCCAGGGATGTGCGGATTGAGTTGAGAGTCCACTGACCATCAAAGCCATCCATTCTCCTGCGTATCTCAGAGATCAGGATTGATGAGATGAAGAGCGTGAACAGCTTTCCATCCATAGCCTTGGCAGAGTGGGTGCCAAGCCTCTTGGCCTCCTGTTCGTTCTTCAGATCATAGAATGCCTTTTCCACAGCATCCTTGGACCTGTAAATCTCCAGAACCTCGCGGCTTGTGAGATCCACCTGATCAGTCACGATTGCCAAGTAGCCCGCGTAATGACTTTCGGCATTCTCAAGGGCCTTCTCCTTGTAGGAGTATGTCTTCTTCTCAACACCATCAACAGTCTCGACGTTCATGTCGAAGTATTTTGCATAAAGAGCGACATGGGCCTCGTTCCAGTCTCCTGCATTGAGCTCCCTGAAACATTCGGCAAGCTTCATGTCCAGCTTCATCCCCCTCTTGCCGGCATCTTCGTTGTCGGATGTATAGACATGTATCCGGCAGGGCCAGTGGAAATCCTCATTGCTCCAGTACTGCAAGGATGATGTCTTTGCATAGACGGCCTCTCCGTTGCCGGTGACGATTATGTTGGACGGATGCCTGATCGATGACCTCTCCTCATCAATGGCTGCTTTTGCCTTGCCTGAAGACAGGGGCATGGCGACAATGAACTGGTAACTGAAGCTGTACATTGAATTTATGTTGTGCTTTGCATAGAAACCCTTGTCCATGACGAACAACATGTTCTTCATGTTGAATGCAAAGCCCTCCTTCATCACATGCTCAAGGGTGGAAACATCCCGGATGTCGCCGTCATGCACATGGTAGTAGAGCGGCAGCTTGGATCCGCTGTCAACGACAAGGCCAAGATTGATCTGCGGGAGATCTTCATGATCCCTGTTGTAGCCGAACTCCACCATCTCGTTCTCCTTCGAGTAGGATGAGATTGATGTTATGTCGTTGAAGCAGGGCTTGCCTGAAGAGGCTGTATTGCGCCAGCTCTTCAGGAACTCCTTCCTTCTTGCCTCTTCCATTGAGGAGAAAAGCCTGGTGATGTCCGGCCCCTCAAGACTCTTCCCCTTGATCGGGCTTTCATGATCCTCCTGCCATGAAGAGTACAGATAGGCGGCATTTCTGCCTGATGATATATAGTAGAACGAGAGCGAGAGTATTGTGTCCCATGTTCTTGGAAATGCTGCTTTCAGCGTCTCTACAAGTTTGATCTCTGTCGCAATCCTCCAAAGCACACGGACCATGCCGACCCTGTTCTGATCGGCAAGGCTGAGTTTTGTCTCCTCGTTTATCTCCGCTTTGACTAGATGCCGCCTCTTCGGGACCAGCTTGCCACTCTCGTCAAGCCTGCCGACATACTCAAGGCTTGTCTCAGCCTGTTTCTTCTCCTTGTTCCAGACATGCAACTTCTGGATGTATGCATATTTGCGGCCGTTGGCCTCGTTGATGTAATAGCCGGTTTTCTCGTCCTTTCTCATAGTTATTAATATTACTATGAAAACAAGAAACACACAAGCCTGTTTTGATAGTCAATTTCAAAAAATATATGGAATTAATCTTGAATGAGCTTTTGCTGCATAGTTATTAAGGCAGAATTAAGGCTACAAATCACATCAGGGAAGGCTTGATAACTATCTCATGCCGAAATTTGGAAACCAGCTTCTCCTCTCAATGAATGCAAATTCGATTGATGTCTGGTTCGTCTCCTTGCGTAAGAGCAATGGTCAACAGCTCTCTGCCAATACAAAGAACAAAATCCTTTACTGCCTTCGATACATCATGCAAACAGCAGTAACTGAAGGCTATATCAGTTCTGATCCGACAAAGGATATCGAATCGATAACCGAGAATGACACAAAAAACAGAGATGCATTCACCCTTGATGAACTCTACACTTTATTCCCCAAGGACAATGCGGAGCTTGCAAAAGCCTGGGGAGGTTTGATGTGGACAACTTACTTCCTCGTTATGAGAGATACTGGGTGGAGACCTGCAGAGGTGTCAGGCTTGAAAAAGGGAGACTACTATCCAGAGTTGAAAGGGCTCTATACTGAGTCGTCCGTTGTTGGAGGAGTCGAGAAACAAAGCATCAAGACAACCAACAAAGGAAAGCCTTACAAGGTTGGAATCCTCACTGATAGAACTATCTCATTTCTTGAGCAGCTCATTGCCTATATCCCTGGCGATTATCTCTTCATAACGACCGAGGGCAACTTCGTCCAGCCTAATGCGGCGAACAAGCATCTGAGATCTGTCGCAGCTTATTTTGGCATTGATCTGCACGGAAGAACACAGTACAGTTTCAGACACTCTTTTGAAACGTACATGGTGGGAAATGTAAAGAGCGAGACATTGCTTGAGTTGATGGCGCACACTGGCTTCAGACCTGAATACGACCATAGAACACCTTCGATGACGAATGTCCCCTCTACTATAACACCATCATCCGCCAATCGTCCCGTAACCAGCATGGACAGGGAG
>CALXYN010000057.1 GCA_944392975.1 uncultured Spirochaetaceae bacterium
ATGGCCCATACAGGCTCATATGCAATTGTGATTGCACCCATCTCAGAAGGAAGAACATCTTTAAGACCTACTCTGAGCTGTCTCTCAAGGACTTCCTCAAGTTTTCCACCTTCCCTCTCTTCAAGAGTCTCACCTACACAGAGAACGACTTCCATTTTCAGAGAAAGAGCAAGCAATACCTTTCCGTTGATGATTTCATCGGTCTCTCCGTAATACTGTCTTCTCTCGCTGTGTCCGAGAATGACTGTATTTACTCCGATATCCTTAAGCATCTCAGGAGAAACCTCTCCGGTATATGCACCGGAGAGATGATCTGCCATATTCTGAGCAGCTACAGTGATATCAGAACCTTTTACAGCTTCTACAACACCAGGAAGAGACACAAAAGAAGGAGCAATCATGACGCGGCAATCAACGCCGGCTTTCTTGACAGCCTCAGCAAGAGCTGCAGCATATGCCTTGCCCTCGCTTGGCGTAAGATTCATCTTCCAGTTTCCTGCAATATATGGCCTTCTCATGATTATTTCTCCAGTGCCTTGATACCAGGAAGGACTTTTCCCTCAAGGAATTCGAGAGAAGCTCCACCACCTGTTGATACGTGGCTGATCTTATCTGCAAGATTGAACTTGTTAATAGCTGCGACACTGTCACCGCCACCGACAACGGAAATAGCATCAGATGCTGCAAGAGCTCTTGCAACCTCCTCTGTACCCTTTGCAAATGTATCGAACTCGAATACACCCATCGGGCCATTCCATACAACTGTCTTTGCATCCTTGATTGCATCCTTGATGAGTGCGACAGTCTTTGGTCCGATATCCATACCCATGAGATCATCTGGAATGTTCCTGCCGTCAACAAGAATTGCCTCAGCATTCTCATTGAACTCCTTAGCACACTCGTGATCTACAGGAAGGATTACCTTTACACCCTTTGCAGCAACTTTCTCAAGGAAGCTCTTTGCAGTCTCAAGATAATCATCCTCAACAAGTGACTTGCCAATTGTATAGCCCATAGCGCGATCAAATGTATAAGCCATACCACCACCGATTACAATTGTGTCACAGGTGCGTACAAGAGATTCAAGAACAGTGATCTTTGAAGAAACCTTGCTTCCTCCAATAATGGCAACAAGCGGTTTCTCTGGATTCTCAAGAATCGGAGCCATGAACTTGACTTCCTTTTCGATGAGGAAACCAGCATAGGAAGGAAGATAATGGGAAACACCCTCTGTGGATGCATGAGCACGATGAGCTGTTCCGAATGCATCGTTGCAGTAAATATCACCATAGGAAGCAAGAGTCTTTGCGAAAGTCTCATCATTCTTCTCTTCTTCTGCGTAGAATCTTACGTTTTCAAGAAGAAGGACATCGCCCGGCTTAAGTGCATTGACTTCCTTCTCTACCTCAGGTCCGATTACATCCGGTGCAAGTGTAACCTTGCGTCCAAGGAGGCGCTCGAACTCAGCAGCTACAGGTGCCAGTGAGAATGCAGGATTCTTCTGTCCCTTTGGTCTTCCAAGGTGTGTCATAACAACAACGGAAGCTCCATTGTCGAGAATATATTGAATTGTAGGAAGAGCAGCCTTGATACGTGTGTTGTCTGTAACTTTTCCATCCTTTAGTGGTACGTTGAAATCAACACGGATAACAACTCTCTTTCCTTTGAGATCTGCTTCATTGATTGTATTAAGAACCATATAAGACTCCTATGAAAAGAATGGGCCTGCAGAAAGGCAGGCCCGTGTTCCCGGGCATACGCCGGGCAAAGTCAATTAGCCATTGACCTTCTTCATATGCTGAATGAGGTCAAGAACCTTGTTTGAGTATCCAACCTCGTTGTCATACCAGGAAATGACCTTTACGAATGTGTCTGTAAGAGCGATTCCTGCCTTTGCATCGAAGATTGAAGTATGTGTATCGCCAAGGAAGTCGGAAGATACAACTGCATCTTCTGTGTATCCGAGAACACCCTTGAGCTCGCCCTCTGAAGCTTCCTTCATAGCTGCGCAGATTTCGTCATACTTTGCAGGCTTTGCAAGGTTTACTGTGAGGTCAACAACAGAGCAGTCAAGAGTAGGAACTCTCATTGACATACCTGTAAGCTTGCCGTTGAGTGCTGGAATAACCTTTCCAACAGCCTTTGCAGCACCTGTTGAAGAAGGAATGATGTTGCCAGAAGCAGCACGTCCACCTCTCCAGTCCTTCATGGAAGGTCCGTCAACTGTCTTCTGTGTAGCTGTTGTTGAGTGAACTGTTGTCATGAGACCATCAAGGATTCCCCACTTGTCATTGAGAACCTTAGCAATAGGTGCAAGACAGTTTGTTGTGCAGGATGCGTTGGAAACAAACTGTGTTCCCTTTACATATGTATCCTCGTTTACACCACAAACGAACATCGGTGTGTCATCCTTTGAAGGAGCGGACATTACAACATACTTAGCACCAGCCTTGATGTGTGCAGCAGCCTTCTCTTTTGTAAGGAAGAGACCTGTGGATTCTACTACATACTCAGCTCCAACCTCGTCCCACTTAAGCTCTGCTGGATCCTTGCATGCTGTAACGCGAACTGCATGTCCGTTAACGATAAGCTGAGACTTCTCCATGTCACACTCGATTGTTCCATCGAACTTGCCATGCATTGTGTCATACTTAAGCATATATGCAAGATAATCTACTGGGCAAAGGTCGTTGATACCTACAATCTCGATATCCGGGCGGTTCATAGCTGCGCGGAAGACAAAGCGTCCGATTCTTCCGAATCCATTGATTCCTACTTTGATCATATTCTCTCCTTCTTCCTCAATGTTGAGGATGACTTATTGTTTCAACCGATAAATTTATACCATCTTCAAAAGAAAATAGCAATTAAACCTTATCTAAAGACTAATATAATATGTATCTCGGAAATATGGAATAGAAAGCATTGCTATCATATTAATTCTGCACTGATGCAAGGAAGCCGAGTTCTTTCATGATTCTCTCCTGCTCAATAAGCATCGGCTCTGTTGAGAAATCATTGGTGCCATGATCCATACCCCTGAGATGAAGAATACCGTGAACGAGAAGGCGCCTCAGTTCCTCATTCTCATCAACACCGAGAGAAGCTGCGTTACGGTTCATTGATTCGATGGAAATAAAGACATCTCCCAGCTCCTTCTCCTCCTCATCAAACTGCGGAAAGGCTTCGCCATCATTGATTGCGAATGTAAGGATGTCTGTCGGATCATCGATGCCACGGTAATCCCGGTTCAGATTCCGTATCTCCTCATCAGAAACGAAGTGCAATGAGAAGTCACCGGTCTCATTCAGATATGAAAGGATTTTTCCAATCAATTCATCGACCATTTCAATATCGATGCTGTTTGTCTCATCTTCAATATAATGCATATCAGTCCTTCTCGTATTCTATGCGCTGATGATCGCGTCCAAGCAGATAGTGAATGAACGATTCCCTGATCTTATCCAGATCATTGATAGTCAGCTGCGAATTGTTAAGCTGTCTGTAATTCATCTTATCAATGAAGATATTCGTGATGAACTTATCATATTTCTGATGATTCGGATTCTTCATTGTCCTTGTCGCGGCTTCAGTGCAATCAGCAAGCATCACGACAGCACTTTCCACTGTTGATGGAATATGGCCGTTATAGCGGAAATCCTCCTCGCTCACCATTGAGCTCCGGGAATCCTTGGCTTCCCTCACAGCTTCGTTATAAAAATACTTGATGAGGTCATTTCCATGATGCTCTGCAATGATATCCACGACCTCCTGAGGTAGGCCTATTTCCTTTGCTTTCTCGACGCCAAGTTTCACATGCGACTTGATAATGGCTGCTGAAAGTGTCTTGTTTATCTCATCATGAGCATTTTTACCGTTCTGGTTCTCGATGAAGTACTCAGGATGCTCTGCCTTGCCAATATCGTGGTAAAGACCACCTACCCTTGCAAGGTCCGCATTAGCGTTGATTGCCTTGCAGGCATCATATGCCATTTCAGAGACGTTCTTTGCATGATTGAAAGTTCCAGGTGCAACCTGTGAAAGTCTGTTGAGCGTTGGTGTATCAGTAAAGGAAAGCTCATGCAGACGATAAGCTGTAGGGATATTGAAGATCTTTTCTATGATAGGAAGCAGAATCGAAAGAAGTATGAACGAGAGAACGACGTTTATTGCCGCAGCGATGGCACTTGTGAACACTATCTGGAACTCAAGATCATAGATGAATGAGACAAGGACTGTCACACCAGCAACCGCGATGGATGAAAAGAGTGTCTGATAGATTATATCGAGGCGTTCAGAACCAAAACGTATGAACATCAGACAGCATTCAATAACAGCAAGGAAATAGAAGAATGAGAAGAAACGGCTCTGGGGATAAATTGAGGCAAATGCCGAAAGGACCAAAGCTACAGAAAACCCTACTCTTCTGCGCCCTGTGATGGATGTAGCAAGAGCCGGAAGAAGGATGAATGGCAAGAATGGATCGATATACTGCACACCTTCTTCAGGAAGGAATCTCGAGAGGAAGAAAGAGGCGACAAGCGTCAGATCTATTCCGACAAAGAATATCGTCGAATAAAGAGACAGCCTATAACGGTATTTGATGAAATAGAAAAGCAGATAGACAAGAATGACAACTACCAGAATAAGGAATATGAGATATCCCAGAGCTTTCTGTAAGGAGATTGAAACAACTGCCGAATCCAAAAACCTCTGAATTGTCCTCAGCTGCTGCTCGGTGACAACCGTATCCTTCTGAATGATGTAATCACCGCGATGGATTTCAACAAGAACAGGAGGAACAGCAGCAGCCTTGCTCTCCCGCATGCTTGTCGTGAGGACAGGATCGTAGAACACGTTTGCTGAAATTACCAAGGAAACTGCATCTGCTATCAGGGCCGCATAGGAAGATGGAAGCTCCGGATACATCTGAGATGCACGGAGGAAGATAGCTTCATAGACCTCTCCTATGACGATAACGGAATCAAGAACTCTCATTCTCCCGGAATATCTGAATGATAACTCGGAAGTCTCAACCATCAGTGTCTGGTACCCGCTGTTTCTGACCTCCTCAAGGTCCTCAGCAGAAAACACTCCTTCATTCAGAAGATAGATGATGCTTTCTGAAACAAGAGAAGCTATGACGGCCTTGTCCTCTGAAGGAATTTCATCAAGTCTTGCTGCAACACGTTCAGGGTCAACGATACCATTTGCCGATATGAAATCAGCCGTCTGGCCCTTACTGATTGCTTCTGTGAATTTCTGAGTCCTGCTCCTTATCTCCATGGAGTCCGATATAGAATAGTAAAACTGAGGAAGGACACTGCGCGCAGCTTCTGCAGTATCATCAGCCGTTGCGGCATCATCTATATAGGAAAAATCAGATGGTGCAATAACATCCTCATCGGAAAGTTCTCCCGGCCTGTATGCACGGGACAAAGTCATTACAGATCTTGGATCTGAGGAGAGAAGAAGCGGAAAGATAAGACCTAGGAGTACAGTCAGGGCCATTAAAGCGTAGAGGATTCTTCTCTGCCGCTTGGTAAAAGCCTTGAGACACTCCGAAACCAGTCTGTTCTTCATTCACCCTCCTTCTCTGAATACGCACGTACGATTTCCCTTACGATGCGTGACCGGACAGTATCACTATGGGTAAATCTTACCACTGAAACCCCTTTGATTCCACTAAGTATGCTCACAGCCTCCTCAAGGCCAGAATCAGCGGGGAATCTGAGATCTGTCTGGGATGGATCGCCTGTAACTATTGCCTGACAATTCTCGCCAAGCCGTGTCAGGAACATCTTGATCTGAGAACGTGTCGCATTCTGCGCCTCATCAAGAATCATCACAGCATTGTTGACAGACCGGCCCCGCATATATGCAAGTGGAGCTATTTCCAATGTGCCGTTCTCTTCCATCCTTTTTATCTGCTGTGGTGAAAGAACATACTCGGCAGCGTCATAAAGCGGATTAAGATATGGTCCCAGTTTCTGCTTGAGATCTCCAGGCAGGAATCCAAGGGACTCTCCTGCTTCCACAACAGGACGAGTAAGCAATAGCTTTCCCTTCCTGCCAGAAAGCACTTCAGAAAGTGCCCAGATAACGGATACAAATGTTTTTCCTGTTCCTGCTGGACCGACAGAAAAGACAACATCGGATGTTGGCAGAACTGAAAAAAGCTCCTTCTCAGCACGGCTTCGGGGATAAACAGCCTTCCCGGCTGCCACAATTACAGGCTTGTCATCATCTCTGTCAGCAGCTGAAGGTTCTGAGAGAAGCTGAAACTCCATGAAAATCTCGGCTTCCTTGAGCATTCCCCTCTCTTCGGCAGCTTTCTCAAGTCTTTTCATAAAAGGAATGAAAAGCGGGACATCCTCTGCCGCCGACACCATTGTTCCCCTTAATGCAAGATCCGATGACACAAGCATCTCAAGATATGGCAGATTGGAATCGTTTGCGCCCAATACCAACTGAACATTTTCGGGCTTGAATACATAGCTTTGAGACATTATCGCTCCCATGTTTCCGTAGTTGTGTTGTATTGCCACTCCTGGTCAATCTTCAGGTCAGGAAGAATCTTCCAGCTGAGATAGATACTGAATTCCGGAACGAACTGATAGACATCATCATTCAGCTCAATATGAGCGGCATATGAACAATGCAAATCCCAATCCGACATGTAATGCACAACATCAAGCTTTGCTTCGCTCATGACGAAATTCGTCTGGTTGCGGCCATCTCCGAAGAAATCGAAGGACCTGAACAGATCCATGAAAAGCTCACCGAAGAAATTACCACTCTGATAATAATCGTAGAAAGCATTGTTCGACGAGGAGAATGAGAATGTGAAATCGAGGAATTCTGCGATACTGAAAGTGATGGATGGAGTGAATGTGAACATTGAAGCGTATGGGTTATCCATATCAAACTCAAACTCCGAATCAAGGCCAAAGGCAAAATAAAGCCTGCCCTTCCAGAGCTGGAAGAACGCTGAATCGACATTGAGATGCGCTTGAATACCTTTGAAATCCACTTCACCAGCTACACCTTGCCATTCGACAGAGATATCGAAATAAGGAATCTGCAACGTGGTCTTGATGGAATCAAAATAGTTATACTCACCATGTTCATACGCAAAATAGTCGAAATACTGTGTTATCGACCATTTTCTGTCTTCTGTTCTGAGAGAAAGAGAAGCATTGCCATAGAATGGATTCCAGAAAGCATCCGGATCATAATCCGCACTCTGATACCTCAGAGAAATATTCGAAGTTATATATGTGCCATTATATCCAAGCGAAAGCTCGACAAGGTCACTTCTGAAAGGAGTATCTGTTTCTTCCTGAAGGAACTGCCATCCGAACGACAGGGCAAATGGTCCGTAACTGTATGACAGACGAGGAATAAGCTCTGCAGCCAACGGAGGCAATACATATTCTATGGATGGAGTGAAAGTTCCATACTCTGAAGCAAAAGACTTTCTTAGTGCAATTGAATGGCTGGTAATCGTATCCTGATTCCATCCAGGGATGAGAAAATCTGAATCGATTTCCGTACCATTTTCAACCTCGCTCTTATAATTGAAAAGTCTTGACGCTATATGATACTCGATGCCGATATAAGGAACTGAGAATGTTATATCGGAAGTTACAGCACCGCGATGCGTATAAGCCGTTACAGAGTTGCTGTCTTCCCAGAGATAAGAATATGTCGGAGTGAATACCGCGGAAAGTACAGCATATTCAGAGGCCTTTGCATCAAGGACGAGTCTCATAGAGGAAGAGGAAGAGAGGTTTCCTTCATCATATTCACCGGAACTGTCAAATCCATACTCGTTACGGAAATTCTCGGAAAAAGAATACCCAAGAGAAATTGAATAATTCTCATCGCCTGTAGTTTCAGCCGCCTGTGCCTCCGCTTCATAAACTGCATACAGAAGCGGATCAGAGAGCAAATGGATATCAGTGACATCTGTCTTTGGTTTTTCGACAGTCACAGCAGGGGATGCGATGGATGTGGCGTAATCGAAAATAGTACCAGAAATAGATGCAGAGAATGAAGGAAGCGTCGTGTCATCAACGTAGTATCGGTGCTCCCTCGTATCCCAGCGATAATCGACACCGACGTTAAAATCAGAAAGAGAGAAAGAAGCAACGTAATCATTTCTCAATTCCGAAGGAAGCCTGTAATCAATCTCAAGTTCATTGGAAAATGTCGTGATGGTTGAATCGTACTCAGTAGGAAATTCCGGTGTTTGTATAAGCGAGAAAAGCGAGAATCCTGTCAGACGGTCTCCGAAATTCATCATTACACGGCTATCGGAATAGAATGGCAATGAAAGCGTCACATCAAAACCATAACCACTGTAATCAATCTCATTCACACCGTAATAACGGAAATGCCCATCGTAATATGAGGATTCCGGAGATAGGGCTACACCATCGAGAACGGAAAGTGTCAGGGAATCATCAAAAAGCGATATATGGCTGTCAACGCCCATATGAATACCGTTTTTTGCATAAGCATCTGCCATCAAGGCAACATACGACCCTGTGTCCCTTGCCCATTGCTCTGCCTTGGAAAGCTCTCTGTCTGAGGAATAATAAGCACCTGTCGGTTGATTATTTTCGCTGTTACCTCCCGAAGAGAGAATAGACATGAAAGAGGGCTCCTCATCATCACTGCCCGCACTGTTCACGCTCTCAGCCTGCCCCAGAAGTTCAAATGTAGTATTCAAAAAGGCTCCGCGCTCTGAAGAGAATCCCATGCTTGGATTACCAGTAATCTGAGATCCAGGGAAAAAGAAGAATGGAAGCCAGAGAATAGGAACACGGCCAATCGAAAGATAGGCATCTGTGACAAACATATCTGCACCGGAAAGCAAAGCAATCTCATCTGCAGTAATGGACACATATGCCTCTTCCTTATTGGATGTGATGAAACCATCATTGTAGAGCATGCCTTTATCAGGAGAATAGGAAAGTGTCTCACCAGATGTGTATATTGTTATTGCATCTGCGGATCCTTCTTCTCCGCTTACTGTTTCTGTAGTGGCATTGGTCACCATCAGGGCTCCGCTATCCCATGTAACCGTAACGATATCAGCCTCAATATCCTGTATTGAGGCACTCTCGTCATCAGTACTGTAATTCACGTTTTCAAGCGCAGTCAGCCTGCTGTTGTCCATGTCGATGATGATGGTATCTGCAGAGAGTTCTGAAAGAACACCATTATCCGTCATCGATATCGAAGAGTTTCCAGTAAGCACGACACGGCCCTCTTCTCTTGCGAGATTCTCGGACCCGTTTATAGTAAGGAGAAAACCACCATCAGTACTTTCTGGATTCTCTGTATCATTATTTATCGTATAAGCATCCAACCCCTCAAAATCATAGAGGGCAGCTTGCATCTCTTCCCTAGTCCCCTCTGCAAGATTTCTCATTGCAACCATGTTTCTCAGTGCGTCATCGGATGCAAAGTAAATCTGAGGAGCCGTCAGGGCAAAGAGCGCTGACGGAATGAGGATGATAAGAATCAACAATAAAAGCCGTTTCACCTACAGATATCTCCTGAGATACTCCCCAGTGAAGCTGCCAGGAACTCGAGCAACTTCCTCCGGTGTTCCACAGGCGACAACAGTCCCACCATCATCTCCCCCATCGGGACCAAGATCGATAATGTAATCTGCAGTTTTGATAACATCGAGATTATGTTCTATGAGAATCACGCTGTTTCCATTTTCTACGAGTTTCTCCAGCACTTCAAGGAGTTTTTTGACATCTGCAAAATGAAGACCTGTTGTAGGTTCATCCAGCACATACAAAGTCTTTCCAGTCTGCACCTTCGAAAGTTCAAGAGCAAGTTTGACCCTCTGTGCTTCTCCTCCGGAAAGAGTCAGGGCACTCTGTCCAAGCCTGACATAATCAAGGCCAACGGCCATCAGGGTATCAAGTTTGCGCATGATACGCGGATGAGCAGAGAAAAACTCATGAGCCTCGCTCACAGTCATATCCAATACATCGGATATATTCTTCCCCTTATATGTCACAGAGAGAGTTTCTTTGTTATACCTTTTCCCATCGCACACGTCACAGCGGACATAGACATCAGGAAGGAAGTGCATCTCGATTTTAAGCTGCCCGTCACCTGCACAGTTTTCGCATCTACCACCGGGAACATTGAAGGAGAAGCGTCCTGCAGAATATCCTCTGGCCTTTGCTTCAGGCATCTGTGCATAAAGCTCTCTTATCGGAGTGAACAGATCAACATATGTAGCAGGATTTGAGCGAGGAGTACGTCCTATCGGAGATTGGTCAATGGAGATCACCTTGTCTATATACTCAGTTCCTGTAAGCGTTTTATACCCATCAAAATTATCGCTCTTTCCTGCAATTCTCCGCTGAACTGCCGGAAGAAGCACTTCATTGAGGAATGTGGATTTTCCAGAACCGGATACTCCGGTGATGACCACGAATTCACCAAGAGGAATATCGACATCTATATCCTTCAGGTTATTCTTTGAGCAGCCAGTGATTTTTATATGCTTTCCATTACCCTTCCG
>CALXYN010000058.1 GCA_944392975.1 uncultured Spirochaetaceae bacterium
CAGAGTCGCAAGATTGGTGCTGCCATCCGGTTTCTCTGTACAGATCAGAGTCATGGAATTGGGAGAAGTGTAAGCAGACGCATTGCTGATATTGATTTTGTTCATTGTAGAAACCTCTTCGTTTGATTTCATTCAGGATTATACTATATAGGAATATCCCTTGCCAACTCTTTTTTGGGTTTTATATCGCTTCCCCATATTTGTAAGGAATTGCAGTTTTGTGATTTGGTATATAATTAGGGGCTGTCGCACTAAGTAATTAGTGAGGTGAACCCTTAAAGCTGGACCTGAAATAATGCTAGTAGTTTGTTATATCTAAAACTTGTATAAAATAAATAACTCAACTATCCTATTCAAAACGACTATAATCAAAGAGAGGATAGCTATGCCTTCAGTAAAGTACCTTATCGAACTCAGTGATGATGACCGTAGGAAACTCATGGATATCGTCAGGAAAGGGAGCGCTCCCGCAAAGACGATACTAAGAGCAAATATCCTTCTTGCATCAGACAGGAACGGCAAGCACCCAATGACGGTTCAGGAAATAGCCGAGACCTATCACACATCGGCAACGACCGTTCAGAATGTAAGGGCAAGCTATGCAGAGAAAGGGCTTGAAGCCACAATAACAAGGAAGAAGAGGGAAACACCGCCGGTAGCAGCTAAAGTGACAGGGGATGTTGAGGCGAAGATCATTGCACTTGCGTGTACTCAACCTCCTGAGGGATATTCCAGATGGACGGTCCGCCTTCTTGCTGACAAAGTCGTAGAATTGAGCATTCTCCCGGAGATATCGTACGTTACAGTGCAGCGCCCGTTAAAAAAAACGAATTTCGTCCTCACCTGAAGCACACATGGTGCATACCACCGCACCAGAAGGCAGATTTTGTTGCCAATATGGAAGACGTGCTCAAGGTATATTCACTGCCTTATAACGAGAAGAGACCTGTCGTCTGCATGGATGAGAAACCTGTGCAGTTCCTTGCTGATAACAGGAAAAGCTTCACATCATCCTCCGGAGTGAAGTACGAGGACAACGAATATATAAGGAATGGGACAGCAAGCATCTTCCTTTTCACAGAACCACTGGCAGGCTGGAGATACGCTGACGCACAGGAGAAGAGGACGAAGATAGACTGGGCAAAACAGATAAGGCATCTTGTCGATGATGAATATCCTGAAGCAGCGAAAATAGTCCTCGTCATGGATAACCTGAATACGCATCGCATAAGCTCATTGTATGAGGCATTCCCTCCAGCACAAGCATCGAGGATTGCAGACAAGCTTGAAATACATTACACACCGAAGCATGGGTCATGGCTGAACATAGCAGAATGCGAACTTTCCGTTCTAGGCAGGCAATGCCTTGGCAGCAGACGAATTCCTGATTTCAAATCACTTCAGAAGGAGATTTCACCGTGGGCTGCAGATCGTAATGCAAAACAAAAGGGAATAGACTGGCAATTCACAACTGAGGATGCCCGGATAAAACTGAAGAAACTCTATCCGGTTTTATCGTAGATTTAGATGAAACGAGGCACTAGTTTAACATGGAAAATTTCAAGAAGTACTATCATTGGAAGCAGAATCATAGTTAATAGGTCACGAACAGAAAACTCTTAATCACGAAATCTGCATATTTCATGAAATACAACTTTTCAAAAGTCATTTTTCATGAAAATTGATTGATAACAACGTGTTTTCAGTTTAACCTATCATCATGAGGTACATAAAACGAATATTGGATATCAGTCACGACCTGGAAAGAAAGTCACAGTTTCTGTTCGGTCCCAGGCAAACGGGAAAGACTTCATGGATCAGAGAAGAGCTTGATGGTGTCCGCTACCGTTTCAATCTTCTGGACAAGAAGCTGGTGAAGGCACTGGAGAATGATCCTGCCCTGTTTGCAGGCATGCTGCGGAGAGAAGGAATCGACAGCGGGCTTGTCGTTGTTGATGAAATACAGAAACTTCCTTTTCTACTTGATGAGGTGCATAACCTGATCGAATCAACAGATATACGATTTCTTCTGACAGGATCCAGCGCAAGAAGACTCAGAGAACATGGGACAAACCTCCTTGGAGGCAGGGCCGGCAGAAAGGAGATGTTCCCTCTCGTTTGGCCTGAAATCAAGAGCGATGAGAGAGGCCTTGATTCAGTTTTCAGGACAGGACTTATCCCTGCCATGTATCTTTCAGATGATCCGGACTCCGATCTCTTCGATTATGTACAACTCTATCTAAATGAGGAGATTCAGGCTGAGGGGCTTGTCAGAAACCTGCCATCGTTTGAACGCTTCCTTGAAATCGCTGCGTTGAGCAACAGCGAAATACTCAACTATGAGAACATTTCGAAGGATGTCGGTGTCAGTCGCTCAGCTATCATCAGTTGGTTCCAGATTCTCTATGACACACTCTTAGCCTTTGAGGTCCCCGCATATACAAAGACGAAGAAACGCAAAGCATATGCCTCTTCGAAGTTCTATATGTTCGACCTCGGTGTCATCCGTAATCTTCTCGGTTTTGAGAAGATAGAGACAGGTAGCACTGAATATGGAAAATTCTTTGAGACCTATATGGCAATGGAGATGAGAGCGTATATCGGCTATAAATCAAGACCGAAGCTCAACATTACCCCACTCTGCTATTGGCGAAGCCTTTCCGGATTTGAAGTTGATTTCATACTCATGGAAAAAATTGCGATAGAGACAAAAACAACGCGTCGCCATACGGAAAGGGATCTCAAGGGGTTGAAGGCTCTAAAGGAGGAAGGACTCTTCTCTAGGTACATCCTCGTTTGTAATGAGGACTATGCCCAGACAACGGAGAGCGGTATCGAGATTGTCCCGTGGAGACAATTTCTTGATGAACTATGGACCGGAAAAGTCATATGATGACATCGTCCAGACTTATTCATAATCAACGATATCACCTCTGAAATCTTTATAGCATCTGTATCCTGTTCTGCTCGTTTGCCACATCCACCATAAGGCTTCTGCAGCTTTGATAGTCAGAAGCCCATCCTCTCAGGCTTGCTATCTATTCGGCATCAATGGTGTCTGTTTTCCTCCTAGGCAACGGACAAGGACCTTCTTATGCACATCCACGCCACAGCATACGGAATACAACACTTCCATCAGGGGCCTGTTTCATTCCCTGTGATGAAGCTTAAGATTCATATATTTTTACCTATTCATTGCTTTTAGTTCAGGCATTACCATATGGCGCATTGACAGATATGCAGCAAGTCCACCAATGACATTGCTTATAGGTTCTGCGAGCATTACACCATTAATACCGAAGAAATACGGCAATATGATTGTCAGGGGAACAACAATAATGACCTTTCTGAAAAGTGAGAAGAACACAGCCTGTTTTGCTTTTCCAAGTGCAACAAAAGTCTGTTGACCTGCTGTCTGGAATGCCATAAAGAAGAATCCGAAGAAATAGATACGCAGAGCTTTTGCAGAGGCATCAATCATTGCGGCATCCTGCGTAAACAGCATTGTCATAGCTCTTGGGAATAATATGATCACCAGCCAGGCAGCCATGGCATATATGAAAGTACATATAAGCATGAAATTGCTTGCCTTTATTGTTCTCCGGCCATTTTTCGCTCCATAGTTGAAACTCATTACCGGACTTGCACCGCTACCGATTCCATTGATGACCGTATTATAGACTTCCCGTACAGAATTGAGGATGGTCATCACTCCTACATAGAGATCTCCTCCCCATATAAAAGCACAACGATTGCAAATCAGCTGAACCAGAGAATTGGTAGCACCCATTGTGAAGCCGCTCGTACCAAGAGAGATGATGTGACCGCAACGTCTGAGTCCCAGGCGCATATCAGCAAAACGCAGACGAAGCTCAACATTCTTACCGCAAAGGAAACTCACGGCAAAAATACATGAGACAGTCTGACTGAAGACTGTGGCAATAGCGGCACCTTTCACACCTAACCCACAGAAAAAGATGAGAATCGGATCAAGAACGATGTTAATAACTGCCCCGATAATGACAGTGAGCATGCCTATCATCGCGAATCCCTGACTGTTGATAAAAGCATTCATACTCAGGGTTACAAGCACAGGAATTGTTCCGAGAGAGTAAATCATCAGGTAATCCCGGGCAAACGGATAGGTTGAATCACTAGCACCGAAAGCATAGAGAATCGGTTTATTGAAAACAAGGACAATAAGCGTCAGCACAAAACCAGTGAGGACGGAAAGCGTAAAAGAATTTCCCATCACAAGAGATGCTTCTTTCATATCACCACGGCCACGGGCCATCGCACATAAAGGGGCACCACCATTTGGTCCATAAAGTTTTGCAAATGCGCTTATCAGGGAGATTACAGGAAAACAAAGACCTAGTCCGGAAAGAGCTAATGAACCATTCTCTGCAAGATGTCCGATATAAATTCTATCGACCATGTTATAAAGAAGGTTCACAAGCTCTGCGATAATCAAAGGAAAAGATACCCTGAGTATCAGGGATGATACTTTTCCTTTTGAGAAATCTGCCTGATGGATTTTCACGTTGTTGCCCTTTTGGGCGATTATATTCTTAAAGCAGAAGAGCAACAACACAGAAGGAAGCTAATATGCAAGATGACCGGTTTCCCGGTCATCTTAGGTATTAGAAACTATAACCTGCGCTTATTCTGAATCCGAATCTGTCCAGAGGAGTTGCAAGCTCTGCCTTGAAGCCTTCTGTTTCTACTCCAAATGAGAGCATACGGCGTTCATACCCGGCATAAAGCATCAGATTCTCCTTCAAGTCATATTCCACATGTGCCCGTAAGATTGTCCAGAAATCAAAATCATAACCATCAATAAGATTCTGCACTATGAGCTGGTCGAATATATTGCAGATTCCAGCCTCTGCTCTTACATATCCAAAATCCATAAGCACTGTAACGGTTGCATCAAATGGTTCGAAATAGAAGTTCCTGTCATGATGGAAATTGAATGATTCCATGAAATCTGCTGCGGTAAAATACCAGTAAGTCTGAACAGAAGGAATGTGTCTTAAATCGAAAGAGAGTGCAATCTCCTCATTGATTCTGTAAAGCATTCCAAGATTCAGATCAAGCCCAACTCCCAGATAGAAAATATTGGATGCAAGAAGGCTGAATGGATTTCCACTAAGGCGTGCATCGATATAATCAGCATTCAGAAAGCTGGAGCGGAAATAAATCTGAGGACTTGCAGAGAAGCCTATAGAGAGAACGTCCTTATAAATATAAAGCGCATAGCCAACATCACCACCGAAAGAAAGTCCGAACTCGTTTCCATAGGTATATTGGGAAGTTGACATCTGTGGCAGCAGGGATGAGGCACCATCAAAGAAGAAATTGACATTCCAGTTCCAGCCAAAATGATTCTTAACCTCGCCTCCTCCCATTGCAAGATCCATTGTTATTCCACTTGTAATCAGGGAAGAAGGAAAATCCACAAGATCCTCTCTGAGGACTGTCACAACGGCTCTTGCCTTATTGGCGTCATCAAGAGAGTCAAAGCGTCCCCCATCTTTAAAATACTCTCTGATGAAATATGCAGTCTCTTCTCCTGTATTGCCTTCTGCGGGAAATCCCGGATCAAAGGAAAAAGCATCGCTGATTGCCCCATAGTTCTCTATAAGGAACTCATCAGAACTCCCCTCTATGGCTCTTCTGAGATAATCAGCGGCCTTCTGAAGTTTTCCTACAGGATTCGCAAGAAAAGAAAGGCCATCAATATCGCTGCCAAAAGATGCTTCAATAGAGAATCTTGTCTTCTCATTCAGCTCAACGAGAAGACCTGGATGTCTTACCCAAGATGCCGTTTCTCTGATACCGGGGGCAGGAATGGAAGCTGCAGAGAGCGTGGAAATTGCAATCAATACAACGGTCAAACAAATCAAAAGCTTTCTCATTCTCACCCCTCCAGTGAAAGTACGAATGTATAAGGAGCATTTTCTCCGAAAAGCTCGCTATCGGCATCGAGGTTCTTTCTTATGTAGCTGTTACCAACCTGTGAAAGAGAATCAGTACTTGTTATTTTATTGAAAAACACAAGGTACGCATTACCATCTTCATCTTCTATAAGGTTATAGCTGGATGTTGTAGTGGCATCCGTAGAAAGTGCACTTGAAAGACCACCCTTTGAGATTGCTTCTGATGTATATGAGTCCGCAGAAACATCATAGGAAACAACAGTCCAGTTATATACGGTTGCACGCTCGTTGAAATTCCATTTCTTGTTGTTCCACCTGTACGACACCTGATACGCCGTATTTCCATCCGCATAATCAATACGCTCTCCGAAAGGCACTTCCCCATCAAGAAGCGGAGACATCCTGATTTTTGTACCTCTGTCTGTATTGAACGGGTCATCAGGTGAGGCAAAGAAATAATATTTATACAGAGAATCGGGATTGCTTTCCTTTGCAAATTTCACATCTACAATGAAAGCATCCATATTAGACTTTCCAGGGTTGTCCACAGAGCATCTGTATGCATATGTTCCTGAGAAATCTTCAGTTGTGAACGCTTCAATTGGAATCTCTGTGTTTCCGGCGATTATCCGTCCACCCATATATGAAGTGTCGCTGCTCAAATCCGATATTATAAGCTCTGTCTCATGCCCATTACCGGTAGGTCTCAGCGAAAGCTTTGCTGTCGGTACATTTATAAGATCCAATGTGAACAAAGACTCGCTTACACCATCTGCAACAGGCAGTGTAATCTTATAATGCTGTCTCATTATGACAGGATCTGAAACATCAAGTTCATCTAGAGGGACAGTGAACGATATATTCTGGCTTATGGCTCTTCCGCCACTTCCTGTTGCCACTGCATAGAAAACACCTGAATCAAAACCGGAATAGTCCAAGACACTGAATGTATGTGATGTCCTGCCATCAAGGTCAGAAGATGCAAGAACACCATCAGTTTCTGAATTTATGATCTCAAGCTTGTCATAACCTGAAGGGATTTTTGATACAGAAATACTGCTTCCCGATATGCTGATATCCATAACAACAGCTTCATTGTTGTATGGCTCTACTCTTATTACCTGTGGATCTTCTCCGAAAACGCCTTCATCTGAATATGCATGGTAAAGCGTGATTTCAGTTTCCTCTGCAGGAATGTTTTCAACAGGGAATTTATCGGTTTCATCGGTTTCAAAAGTTTTCTCTTCTCCATCTGCCGTAATAACCTTATAAAGCATCTTGTAATTCAGCCTGTCTGAAAGAGGAGCATTGATGACAGCAATATCGACATAATCCTCACCTCTTTCAACTATATAGGCGTCAGGCTCGATGCTGTTTATATCCACCCTTCCATATTCAGCAGTCTGCGTGGCAATCTGCATCCACTCTGGATTATCCACAGAAGAAGGATCAAGGCTCTTTGAAGCCCAGATTGTTATCTCATATTCATTTCTTTCCCTCTCAGGAAAAGGAATCGACATACTGTAGATTCCGCCTTCATGGAAAGTTACTCTGCCAGTAATGGGATTCTCGTCATCATCGAATGTGTATCCGTATGACCTTGCCTCATCAATAGCATTGAATGTCGCCGTAATTCCACCCTCATTCCAGGATGCTTCCAGAGCAAAGCTCTCTGGGTCAGCAACAATCTCCGGCGTTTCAAGTTCTCCATACCTTACGGGAGAACAGGAGAAAAGCAGAACACTCAGTACAAGGAGAAGCGATACTCCAGGATAAATCTTGTTTTTCATCAGGACCTCGAGGCAATGGTATGCCAACAACGCTTATATTGCAAGGAATTACAAATCGCACGACAGAGAGATTCCTCTTTTTGTTCTTTCAAAGAAAACTGAATTTTGCGTTAAAAGGAAAGATGAATAGCTATTTTTAAAGATGGGACGTATCATTTTATGTATGGATACAAGACTGAAACCATTATTCACTCCTTGGAAAATCGGCAACTGCGAGATAAAGAACAGAATCGTACTCACCAGCATGGGAGGAACAGATCTCTTCGGCTGGATGGAAAAGAACCATTTTGATAAAGCTGGCGCAAAATTCATCATGGAAGTAGCAAAGAACAACGTAGGCCTTGTTCTTCCTGGATGCCAGCCTGTATATAACCCGATGTTCGGGCAATGGCTCCATAAAAACAAGAAGATGTACCAGGATCTGGCAAAATGGATGCCGAAATTCCATAAAACCGGAGCAAAGCTATTTATACAGCTTACCGCTGGATTTGGCCGCTCTTTTACAATCAGCAGCATGATGGAGATGCTCTATACAACACCTGTCGTAAGAACGCTCTCCAAGCCTTTCATGAACCTGGACAGAATAACAGCAAGTGCAAGTCCCTCCCCGAACAGATGGTCTGACAAAGTCCCATCAAGGGAGATGACAAAGAAAGAAATCAGGGAAATGGTGGAAGCCTTTGCTGAAAGTTCCCTGCTACTTAAAGAAGCTGGAGTTGATGGTGTTGAAATTCACGCTGTACATGAAGGATATCTTCTTGATCAGTTCACTCTGCCATATGTTAACAAAAGGACGGATGAATATGGCGGATCAATGGAAAACAGATACAGATTCGCTGTCGAGATAGTAAAAGCCATTAAGGAAAAGTGTGGCAAGGACTTCCCTGTATCATTGCGGTACAGTGTTATTTCCAAGACAAAGGATTTCAGGAAAGGTGCTCTTCCCGGAGAAGAATACAAAGAAGTCGGCCGCGATATGGAGGAATCCGAGAAAGCTGTACGCTTATTGCAAGATGCCGGATACGATATGCTTAATTGCGATAATGGCACATACGATGCCTGGTATTGGGCACATCCTCCTATCTACATGCCAGAAAACTGCAATCTTGAAGATGTTGAGCATATAAGGAACTTCGTTGATATCCCGGTGGTAGCGGCGGGTCGACTGGATCCTTTTGTTGCAGCAAAGGCCATTGAAGAAGGAAGGCTTGATGGTGCCGGTTTCGCCCGTCAGTTCCTTGCAGATCAGGAATGGATTACAAAACTCATTGAGGACAGGGCTGAGGATATCAGGCCATGCATCCTCTGTCATAATGGCTGTTTCAATATGTGCCATTACAAGGGAGTACCAAATGATCAGGATCTGATGGACAGCCTTCATCTTGCACGCTGTGCGGTAAATGCAGAGACAATGCAATGGAACAAGCATTACATCAAACCGGCTGAAAAGAAAAAGACCGTTGCGATAATAGGCGGTGGTATTGGAGGAATGGAAGCAGCAAGAGTCCTCAAGCTCAGAGGCCACAATCCGGTTATCTACGAAAAGACGGACAAACTTGGCGGCACATTCATTGCAGCCAGTGCTGAATCGTACAAGAACAAACTGCGAGATCTTCTTGCATGGTACAGGCGGGAGATGGAGAAGCTCGGCATCGAAGTGAAATACAATACAGAAATCAATGATACGAGCACACTCAATGCTGATGCCGTGATTATAGCAACAGGAGCAAAGCCAAAGAAACTGAACATTCCTGGTTTTGATAAAACAATCGAAGCCTGCGATTATCTCAATGGAAAACAGGTCGGAGATAATGTTGTTGTCATCGGTGGAGGCCTCACAGGTTGTGAGATAGCCTACGAACTAGCTCTCAACAACAAGAATGTGACAATTGTGGAAATGAAAGATGATCTCATCGCACAAAAAGGCGTATGTCTTGCAAACAGCTCGTATCTCAGAGAATGGTTTGAGTTACATAAGACTCCTGTGTACCTTGAAGCAATGCTGAAAGAAGTAAAAGACAATTCTGTTGTAATCAGACTCAAGGATGGAAGCGAGAAAGAAATTCCATGCGACAGTGTAATCAGCAGTGTTGGCTATACCCCTGCTCCAATCTCCAAAGTTGGCGGCAAAGTCTATCTTGTCGGTGATTGTCTTTCAGTTGGTAATCTCCGAAGTGTCATCTGGAGAGCATACGAAGTCGCAATGAAGATCTGAGAGAACTCTCAAACAACAAGCGGAGCGGATCATTTTCCGCTCCATATTTTTGCCCCAAAAGAGTCTGACTTCTAAGCATTCTTCTATCAAACTTCATGCTCTTAAAAGAATAAACATTACCTTGTTATAATCTGCCTCTAAATAAAATTCCGGAAAAATTCAATAAAAAATTCCAGAAAAATTCAATACAATAACACGGAGCAATCTCCTTTTACGTGCGATAAGCATTTATCATGTTAAATTCAGCTGAGAAAACTCACATTTTTCACTCCAAACTTTTGACCTAAAATAGCCTGACATCTAAGCATATTTTTCTACTCTTGATCATTATAAATGGTTATTGTCCTTATTTTTTCAATTGTAAAATCTTTAAGCAGTCAGAAAGAAAAGTACATTGAGAGACAGTCAGCAAAAGCTATCCTGAAACCAGCATTAGGAGGAAAGCTACAATGGCTGAAAGCTTCAAGGTCAGAGCTCTGGAAATCCATGATACCTTCCAGATGTGGAGCGTGGAGAAGATGCAGAGAGTCTTCGAGTTCATGCTCAGGAACAATATGAACACG
>CALXYN010000059.1 GCA_944392975.1 uncultured Spirochaetaceae bacterium
GCAGAAGAAAGAACTTCCTGAATACGATCCTCATACTCTTTTGCTTCCTCGACAGTAGGTGCCGGAAGTTGCACTGTCTGACAAGATACCAAAGCAATAAGCGCAACACAAAGCACTATAAAAAGTTTTTTCATGTAACCTCCATAGTTCTGAGACCAATTATATTTGAGATGAAAAGCTACAGAACTCAGGTTTTCCGACAACTTCACTGTGATTTTCTGAAAAAAACGCTTTTATATAATCCTATCAGGCTTTATAATAACCTCTGAGGTTACCAAATGAGCACACAAGGCG
This sequence comes from uncultured Spirochaetaceae bacterium, assembly GCA_944392975.1. Classification (GTDB taxonomy): domain Bacteria; phylum Spirochaetota; class Spirochaetia; order Sphaerochaetales; family Sphaerochaetaceae; genus Ornithospirochaeta. Next base: position 295 of record CALXYN010000059.1, read on the forward strand.
ACAGAATCAGAGAACTAAGGGAACGCAGGAAGATGACCCAGGAAGAATTAGGGAACGCAATCGGCACAACCAAGCAGACAATCTTTAAATATGAAAGCGGAAAAATCGAGAATATTCCTTACAATAAGATTCTCGAAATTGCAAAGGTACTGAATGCTGAGCCATGGGAGATTCTGGGATGGAACCAGCCATTGCAGAATGCAGATGAGGATGTTCCAGGTTTTATTTCCGTGCCCTTCATCTCACAGAAGATTTCTGCAGGATATGGAGAGGATTTCCTTTCGGATGACAATATCACCCTCAAGCGCATTCAGATTCCAGAATCGATGGCAAGAGGAGTCTCAGACAAATCCACACTTGTCAGTGCAGAAGTCAAGGGAGACAGTATGATTGATGCGAATATCTACCCTGGAGATTATGTTTTTTTCTCAAAAGGCATGATTAAAGGAGAAGGTATTTATGTCATCGCCTTCGCAGGGGACATCATGGTAAAGAGGCTTTCATTTGATGGTGGACAGAACAAGCTTACAATTATCAGTGAAAACAGGAATTATCCTGTCCGCACAGTCGATGCAGATACCGATGGAGTAAGGATTCTGGGCAAGGTCATTGGATGGATACATAACGAGATGTTCTGATTCCCTCATTTTATATTTTCCGTTATTCTCGGCAGGGTTACCCCCTGCCTTATATTTTTCTCAATCAACAAAAACATTCATATAAAATCCATTTTTCCTGATTGACGAAAAACTGTTATGCAAGTAAATATCCTTAGAAACCTAATAATATGTATAAGAAAACAGATATTGGACGTTATCTCGGACGCTTACATAACCTGATCAGACGGCGACTGCAGAAAGACTGTAAGAATCTTAATTGCAGCGGTGCAGAAATGCGCATCCTCACCTACCTTCTTTCAATAGACGACCCTGTATATCAGAAGGACATAGAAAATGAATTCTTCCTTCGTCCACCAACAGCAACAGAAGTTCTGAAAAGAATGGAAAAAGGTGGATTCATAACAAAGGTCACAGAAAAAGATGATGCACGGAAAAAGCGCCTTGTAGCAACAGAGAAATCACTTGCTCTCAAAGCAGAGACTGTTGAACGCATCCACACATTAGGCATGGACATTACACAGAATCTGAGTGAAGAGGAAATCCAGGCATTCTGCTCGATTGCAGAAAAAATGGTTGAAAACCTCATTCTGACGGCAAGGGATGCAGAGATGGAGGAAAAGAAATCATAAAGAAACTGATGGCCTCAATCAGGGAGTATAAGAAAAAATCACTTCTGACTCCCCTTTTTGTGACGCTGGAAGTCATTCTGGAAGTGCTTATTCCTTTCTTTATGGCAGGTATTATCGATATAGGACTGGCAAATGCTGACATGCCCTATACAATACGCATGGGAATCATACTGGTTGTGGCAGCCGCCCTGTCACTCATATGCGGAGCACTCTCTGGAAAATTTGCTTTCGTCCTCATCACAATCATCATCAGTGCAATCGCCGGCATGGCAGGCCCACTCTTTCTGCTCTATCTCATTGATGATTTCATCACGCCTCTTATCGGACAGCAGAATCCTGATTTCACCCGTCTCTTTTATATGGTCGTGTTCTTTGGATGCATCTATCTCATTGGTGTAATCTGTACATATATTTACAACAGGCTGATGGTGAATATCGGGCAGGGAGTGCTGAAAAGAGTAAGGGACGAAATGTTTTCACACATGCAGACCCTGCCAATCAGGTGTACTTCGATACACATAAGCATGGTGACCTCATGAGCCTTTATACTAATGATACAGATACGCTACGTCAGATGATAAGCCAGAGTATTCCGCAGACACTCTCCTGCCTTGTATCTGTCATCACGGTATTCATTGTAATGGCCACTCTTTCCATTCCTCTCACGGTCCTTACCCTCGTTGCCATTGCGGCTATGCTCACGATGGCAAAGATAATAGGAGGAAAAAGCGGAAAGAACTTTGTCGCCCAGCAGAAGGATATCGGTGCAGTCAATGCTTACATCGAAGAAATGTTCGGTGGAGAGAAGGTCATCAAGGTATTCTGTCATGAAAGACAGACAGAGGAAGGCTTTGACAGACTCAATGAGAGACTATGTACAAGTGCGACAAAGGCAAACCAGTATGCAAACATAATGATGCCGATAATGGGAAATATCGGAAACATACACTATGTCCTGACAGCTTTCGTAGGCTCGCTTCTGGCAATAACAGGACTTTTCCCCATTACGCTGGGAACTCTCGCAACATATCTGCAGATGACAAAGAGTTTCAATCAGCCGCTTGCACAGATAGCACAGCAGTCAAATGCCATCATCATGGCTCTGGCAGGCGCCGACAGAATTTTCCGCCTCATTGATGAGAAAAGCGAGGTTGACGATGGTTATGTGGAACTTGTAAATGCGAGCATAACAGAAGATGGACACATCTCCGAAAGTGGCGTGCGTACAGGACACTGGGCATGGAAACATCCACATCATGATGGAACAACCACATATACGGAGCTTAAAGGCGATGTGCGCTTCTTTGATATGAGCTTCGGCTATGATGACGATAAGATGATTCTCCACGATCTGACGCTTTATGCAAAGCCAGGACAGAAAATCGCATTTGTTGGTGCTACAGGAGCTGGAAAAACAACGATTACAAACCTGATAAACAGATTCTACGATGTGCAGGATGGAAAGATTCGTTACGACGGCATCAATATCAACAAAATCAAAAAAGCTGATTTAAGACATTCTCTTGGTGTCGTCCTTCAGGATACGCATCTCTTTACAGGAACAATCATGGAAAACATCCGGTTCGGCAGGCTTGATGCAAGTGATGAAGATGTCATAAATGCTGCAAAGCTTGTCAATGCAGACGAGTTTATATCACATCTTCCCGATGGATATAATACAATGCTGACGGCTGATGGCAGCGAGCTTTCACAGGGACAGTGCCAGCTTCTCTCCATTGCCCGAGCAGCTGTTGCAGACCCTCCGGTCCTGATTCTCGATGAAGCTACATCATCCATCGATACAAGAACAGAAATGATTGTCCAGAATGGTATGGATGCCTTGATGAAAGGAAGAACTGTATTCGTAATCGCGCACAGGCTTTCCACCATCAGGAATTCAAATGCCATCATAGTTCTTGATCACGGTCGAATCATTGAAAGAGGAGATCATGACGAGCTTATAGCAAAACATGGTACATATTACCAGCTTTATACTGGTGCTCTTGAATTGGATTAATTGGTATCAATAGCAGACTGCTATGATTATGCAGTCTGCTTTTATAATTTTTATATAGTAATCATATATTTATTATTTTAAATTTATTGATTCAATATTGATTAACAATAATTCAAATTAATACAAATACAGTTAATAAATCAAAGACGTATGTAATCTCTCATTGTTTTCTATTATATATACATACTTCAATTATGTTTTTAGATATTTTCAATATGCTTGACTGCTTTCCTCCTCTATGCCATTTTATTGCCTATGCGCAAAACCGATTTGTCAGAAGTCCTTAACAGCGAACAGGCAGCTGCTGCATCTGAAATCAATGGACCGCTACTTATAATTGCAGGTGCAGGCTCTGGAAAAACCCGCATGATTACCTATCGCATTGCACACATGCTTGAGGAGGGAATAAACGAGAAGAACATACTGGCACTGACGTTTACGAATAAAGCGGCAAAGGAAATGAGTGACAGAATAAAAGCTCTTATAGGGAAACCGCTGAAGGAACTTACTGCCACAACGTTTCATTCCTTTGGGCTTTCAATACTGAAACAGTACATCCATCACATTGGATATCATAATGATTTCACCCTCTACGATACGAATGATAATGAAGCCCTGATAAAAAACTGTATTGTCCAGTGTGGCTACCAGATTCCAGATTACAACACAAGAACTCTCCTCTCCTTTTTCAGCAATCTTAAAACAGGCAGGGAGAGAATTGAGAACCCAGATAGTGCTATCGCAGAAATTTATAAGGAATGGATTCTCACACAGAAGGCATATAATGTCGTTGATTTCGACGATCTTATACTCCTGCCCATTAGAATCTTCGAGGAAAAACCTTGGGTACTTGAACATGTACAGGAACGTTACAGATACATAATGGTAGATGAGTTCCAGGATACATCACTTTTGCAGTATCGCCTTGTCTCCATGATTGCTTCAAAGTACAGAAACATTGCAGTAGTTGGAGATGATGATCAGTCCATCTACTCGTGGAGAGGTGCAAATTACCAGAATATAGTGAATTTTGAGCATGATTTCCCCGAAAGAAAGGAATTCAAGCTTGAAAGGAATTATCGTTCAACAGGAAATATTCTCACAGCAGCCAATGCCCTCATACTCCACAATTCGGAGAGGAAGAGCAAAAAACTCTGGACTGATGAGGACTCTGGATCGGCAATATCAATCAAGCATCACAAGACAAGCGAAGCTGAGGCTTACTGGATAGGTGGGCAGATAAAAGCCGAAATGAGGAATATACGTTCTCTGAAATATGGGGACGTTGGGGTTTTAGTACGTACCAACGCGCTTATATCCGAACTGGAGAATGTCTTTGCAGAGATGAATATTCCTGTGAGGGTTTCAGGTGGACAGAGTTTTTTTGATCGCAGAGAGGTCCGAGATATCCTTTGCTATCTGAAAACGCTTCTCAACAGCCATGATGATGTATCACTGCTTCGTATCATCAATACACCAAGAAGGGGTATTGGACGCACGACAATAGAAAAGCTGAGAGAATATGCAGATAATAATAACTGCTCTCTACATGAATCCATGGAGAAGATGGCTGGAGAGAACTCTCCGCTGCAGCAAAGGACCAAGGATAATCTCCGGGCTTTTCTCAGCAAGCTGAGAGAGTGGAAATCCTCATCCTCTACACCGGACAATCTCATCAGGAGAATTGTCGAAGAAATCCATTACAAGGCAATGCTTTCAGAAGAGTATCCTGACAGCTCCAAGACAGTTGATTACAAGATGCACAGCATTGAAATCCTTGAAAACAGACTGAAACGCTATCTTGAGATGAATGAAGGTGCAGAACTGAAGGATTACCTCAATGCTGTGGCAATAGTCGGCGATGAAAAAGAAGATGATGGAAACAAGGTGAACCTAATGACAATGCATGCCTCAAAAGGACTTGAATTCCGCCTCGTATATCTTGCAGGAATTGAAGATGATGTGATCCCATCACAGCGTGCACTGGAAGAGAATGCAAAGAACATTGATGAAGAGAGGCGCCTTTTTTATGTCGCTATAACCCGTGCAAGAGAAAAGCTTGTCATCAACTATGCAGATACACGAATATCCCGCGACGGAGAGGAAAAGCTAGTGCTTCCATCTCGTTTTCTGGAAGAGATTCCAAAAGACCTTTTCAAAAATGAGGAAAAGAGTCCGGAAGATTTAAAGAAGGAGCAAATAGAAAGGATGAAGGCACTTCTTGCGCGTGCAAGAAACAATTGAAATTATATCATTCCGATTTATTTTCAATTGCATAATTTGCAACTTCTATAGTATATTTATGTATATCGATATATTGCTTTGGGAAATACATTTTTATATCAATAACAATATTTATATTCCGATTTTAGAATATTAGATTAAATATTTTATAAACAAAAAGCAAAATTAAAAGAGTTGTTAAACTATAAATTCACGTATCAAAACAAGGAGACCTGTACAAAAATAAGGCTTGCATATGAGAACCGAAGTTCCCATATGCAAGCTCTTGAACAAAAATACGGATACCTAATTCAGTTCGTGTCAGTTCTCTTCAGAGTACTTCTTATAGAACTCCCGAAGCGCAAATCTGACACCGGCAGCCCATCCCAGACCCATGTCTGTGAAAAGCTCCTCAAGCTCTGCTTTGAATGAGGGCTCAATAGAGAATGTCGTCAGAATCTTTTTCTCCTTCTCAGAATTGGAGAACACCCTCTTTGCCTTCATCCCACTCAGGCTTTCATTCTGCATAACTTCTTCTTTCCCGTCAACTCTTCTAAGTGCCATATCCTACATCCCTCACTTCCAGATATCTTTATCCAGCTCCAGAATAGCCTGCGTCGTAGCAGGTTTCAGACCTCGTCCGCGTACTTTGAAAAGCTGCGGTGCCTTGGATGATTCCTGAGCCTTCCTGAAAAGAGGATCTACAGGGATTCTATAGACCTTAAATCTGCCGGAAGCCTCTGCTGCTGCGTAGATGTCACGATGCTGTCTGATACGTTCATCATATGAATTGATAATTATCTTATTGTGACGAACGCTGGATCGCATGTTCTTCTTCAGACGCTGCAATTCATCAATAAATATCTCAAGGCCATCAAGGCTGAACACCTCTGGCGTCATTGGCGTAATAATCTCATCGCTGGCAATCAGGGCAGAACGTTCAAGTCTGCCAAGCCCTGGCGAAAGGTCAAGAAGGACGTGGTCGTATTCCTCTGAGATTTCCTTGACCAGATCCTGCAGGATAAATGGTTCTTCTGAAAGCTTTGTCTCGCTATAGTTCTTGAGAGTACCGCCGATACCGAACGTTGGCAGTACAAAGAGGTTCTCCACTTCCGGGATACTTACTATAGCATTCCGAGCAAAGCATCTTCCCTGCAGCACATCAGCAAGTTCATACTTAGGGGGTTCCTTTAGAAACCAGGATGAAAGATTGCCCTGAGGATCGCAGTCAATTGCAAGTGTTTTCTTTCCATCAAGTGCAGACTGACAGGCAAGAGTACCAGAAATAGTAGTCTTTCCCACCCCTCCCTTCTGCAAATGAAATGCAACAGTCTTTGACATTCAACCCTCCGAACATTTATGAATTATATGCTACTTCTATGAATGGTACAACGATTATTCATAAAAAATAACAGAAAAATCTATTGGAACTATTTGCACTCATATGATTTTCATTTAATCAGCTATGTAAACAATACAATATTTAATGATTTTCACTGCATGGAAAATGAACGGCATTTTCAATCCACTTTTATTGATTATATCGCAAAAAGCATTTATGAACAGCTTTTTCCTGCGTTTTCAGATACAATTATTCTATGAGATTCATAAGTTGGAATGTAAATGGCCTCAGATCCTGCATAAATAAAGGATTCATTGAATTTGCAGAAGCCTCTGAATCCTCGATTATCGCAATTCAGGAAGTGAAGGCTTCAGAAGGCGCTCTTGGCAATATTCTGCCATCCTTTCCCTATCAGTATTATTCTTATGCAGAAAAGAAAGGATACAGTGGTACAGCGGTCTACGCAAAAATAAAACCTCTCTCCGTCACATACGGACTCAGCGATGACAGGTTCAATCACGAAGGCCGTGTTATAACCTTGGAGTATGATGACTTTTATTTCATCAATGTATATGTTCCCAATAGCCAGAATGAACTTAAACGCATAGATTTCAGGATTGAGTTTGACAATGCTCTGAGAGAACATGTCGTAACGCTAAGGAAAGAGAAAGGTGTCATCATCACAGGAGATATGAATGTGGCACGCTCCCCAATTGATCTGAAAAATCCGAAGACAAATGAAGGACATGCAGGATATTCGGTTGAAGAAAGGGAGAGTTTTGAGAAACTCATCAACAGTGGCATGACGGATTCATTCCGTTATTTCTATCCAGACAAGGAAGGCGCTTACTCATGGTGGAGCTACATGTTTCATGCACGCGAGAAGAATGCTGGCTGGCGTATTGATTATTTTCTTGTATCAAAAGAACTTGAAGGAAAAATGAAAGATGCCGGCATTCTTAAAGAAGTCATGGGCTCGGACCATGCTCCAGTATATATCGACATCAATTTGTAAGCAAGTTTTACAAAGGCATCTTCACCCCGATGCCTTTGTAATGCTTACTGATTTATTTTAGAAGATACGAAGGAATTGCGCCTCTTGACTGCAGGATCTTTCTCTGCTGTGTATTCAGAACCTTCTTGCACATTCTGATTGAAAGCGGTGTGACTTCAACAAGCTCATCGTCCTTAATAAACTGTATTGCCTGCTCAAGCGAAGGCTTTACAACAGGCGTGAGTGATACAGCCTCATCATGTCCGGAAGCTCTGAGGTTTGTAAGCTTTTTCGTCTTGGTTGGATTGAGCATCAGATCCAGATCCTTATTGCGCTCTCCTACAACCTCTCCTTCATAAACAGGATCGCCTGGAACGATGAAAAAGCGTCCTCTGTCTTCCAGTTCCCAGATACCATAAGCAACAGCGACACCGTCTCTGTCCGAGACAAGAGAGCCTGTGAGACGCTCCGCGAAATCGCCTTTGTAAGGCTCATAGCCCTTCAGATAGCTATTCATTATACCAAAGCCCTTTGTATCAGTCAGGAACTCATCACGGAAGCCTATAAGCCCGCGAGCAGGGATATCAAAACGTATTTTGACCCTTCCGCCCTGTGTATAGGTTATATCGCTCATGACAGCTTTTCTTCTTCCAAGCTTTTCCATCACAGTGCCGGAATATTCTTCAGGACAGTCTATCAATAGGACTTCTACAGGCTCTGTCTTTCTTCCATTCTCATCTGTATGGAAAATAACATGAGGTCTTCCAACGCAGAATTCGAAGCCTTCCCTTCTCATTTCCTCAGCGATGATGGCCATCTGAAATTCACCTCTGCCCTTCACCGTGAATGAGTCGTCAGGATTCTTCTCTACGCGGATTGAGACGTTTCTAAGTGCTTCCTTCTGCAGTCTTTCCCAGATCTTTGCACTTGTAACGGCCTTTCCTTCTTTCCCCGCAAGTGGAGAGATATTCTTTGAAAAAAGCATTGAAACAGTCGGCTCATCAACTTCAATGCGAGGAAGTGCCTTTACTTCCTCCTTTGTACAGATTGTATCGCCAATGGAAACATCTCCGACGCCGGCAAGGACAATTATATCGCCAGCCTCTGCCTTAGGATCATCAACCATCTGAGGTCCATCATACGCCTGGATCCTTGTAACTCTCAGCTGTTCAACAGAATTCTCTTTCACGCATACAAGAGTATCGTTAGTTGCTGCAGATCCATTCATTACCTTTCCAATAGCAAGACGTCCAAGGAAATCGGAGTAAGAGAGATCGGAAACAAGCATCTGGAATGGTTCACTGTCATCATATTCAGGCGCAGGAATCTCTGAAATAATGGCATCCAGCAGCTCATGAAGATTTCCATTGATTGAATCAAGAGAACGGCCACAGGTACCTTCTCTGCCGTTTGCATAGAAAACAGGAACCTCCAGCATTCTCTCATCAGGAGAGAGCTCTAGAAGGAGATCATAGACTTCATTCAGGACTTCTTCAGCTCTTGCATCCTTGCGGTCTATCTTATTGATGACAACAATCAATGGAAGATTTTTCAGAAGAGCCTTTTCAAGCACGAAACGCGTCTGTGGAAGAGGTCCCTCAGCAGCATCAACAAGGAGGATTGCACCATCAACCATTGACAGTCCTCTCTCAACCTCACCACCAAAATCTGCATGGCCCGGAGTATCTATGATATTGATCTTTATACCATTCCAGTGAATAGCACAATTCTTTGCACTGATAGTAATACCTCTTTCCCTTTCAATTGCACCACTATCCATTATCCTTGTACCATCCATACCTTTGCCAACAAGACCACTCTGCTTGAAAAGAGCATCAACAAGTGTGGTCTTACCGTGGTCAACATGGGCAATAATAGCAATATTCCTGATTCTCTCGTTCCTTACTTTCATAACACAGGGAATATACAACGAATGCAGGATTTATACTATAGAAAAACAAAAGATTTCCTTATGCAATAAGGCATTAAGAGGAGGGAAAAAATAAGCTCCCATAGAGGGAGCCAAGAAAAGGAGGTATATATGAAGGGGCTGGAAAGAGCCCCGAAAGGACGAAAAAAAACCTGGCAGCGACCTACTCTCCCGCAAGACTGCAGTACCATCGGCGCGAGGGTGTTTCACTTCCGTGTTC